>JAYVRZ010000405.1:0-10041 GCA_043775965.1 Sphingomonas sp. | reverse complement strand
GGATGCGGTGTCTTTCCAGTCAGATTATGGACGATTTCGATATCCTGCCCGCCCGCGTGGAAGACTTTCAGCACGTCTTCATTCTCAGTCATGAGGTCCAGCAGAGGCTTCAGGTCGATGCCCGGCGCCATCGGGTCGATCGCCGCGGCTTCCTTGTCGTCGGCGATCTGGATCAGGCAAAGCTCCGGGTAATAGGTGCTCTCGCGCATGAATTCGGTGTCGACGCACACATAGTCGGCGTCGGCCATGCGCGCGCACAGATTGGCGAGCGTGGCACTGTCGGAGATAAGCGGGTGGATATGCATGGCCCGTCCATAGCGAGGCTCCTCCACGTTGACAAAGGGGCGGTTGACAAAGCCGGGTGATGAAGGGAAGCGCGAGGCATCCAATTCCCGTCATCCCAGCGAACGCTGGGATCTCCCGTCGCAGGGCGCTCCCTTGCCGCACGAGATCCCAGCTTTCGCTGGTAGGGCGTATGAGAGACGAGACACATGCACGCCTATCGCACCCACAATTGCGCCGCCCTCCGCCCCGAACAGGTCGGCGAAGAGGTCCGCGTCTCCGGCTGGGTCCACAAGAAGCGCGATCACGGCGACCTCGTCTTCATCGATCTGCGTGATCACTACGGCATCACGCAGATCGTCACCGACGTCAGCGGCCCGGTCTTCAGGGTTATCGAGGGTCTGAAGAGCGAGAGCGTCGTCACGATCACCGGCAAGGTCACCGCAAGGGCACCCGAAGCTGTGAACCCCAACCTGCCGACCGGCGGGATCGAGATCCGTGCGACTGCCGCGACCGTCCAGTCGATGGCCGGCGAGTTGCCGATGCCGGTCGCGGGCGAGGCCGAGTATCCCGAAGATATCCGCCTGCGCTATCGCTACCTCGATCTGCGTCGCGAGCGGCTCCACGCCAACATCATGCTCCGCAGCCAGGTTATCACGTCGCTGCGCAATCGGATGAACGGGCAGGGCTTCACCGAATTCCAGACGCCGATCCTGACCGCGTCGTCGCCCGAGGGTGCGCGCGATTACCTGGTGCCGAGCCGCGTCCATCCCGGCAAGTTCTACGCGCTGCCGCAGGCGCCGCAGATGTTCAAGCAGCTGCTGATGGTCGCCGGCTTCGACCGCTATTTCCAGATCGCACCGTGCTTCCGCGACGAAGACGCCCGCGCTGACCGTAGCCCGGGCGAGTTCTACCAGCTCGATTTCGAGATGAGCTTCGTCACGCAGGACGACGTGTTCGCCGCGATCGAGCCCGTCCTGCACGGCGTGTTCGAGGAGTTCGCCGACTGGCAGGGCAAGGGCCGTCAGGTTTCCGCGCTTCCGTTCAAGCGCATTCCGTACCGGGAGTCGATGCTGAAGTACGGGAGCGACAAGCCCGACCTGCGCAACCCGATCCTGATCCACGACGTCGGTCATCACTTTGTCGATTCGGGCTTCGGCCTGTTCGCGGGGATCGTCGCAGGCGGTGACGTCGTCCGCGCGATCCCAGCGCCGAACACGGCGGAGAAGAGCCGTAAGTTCTTCACCGACATGAACGACTGGGCGCGCGCCGAAGGCCATGCCGGGCTCGGCTACATCACGCAGAAGAACGGTGAGCTCGGCGGTCCGATCGCCAAGAACCACGGCGAGGACGCGACGCGGAAACTGATCGCCGAGATGGGTCTCGGCCCGAACGACGGCATCTTCTTCGCGGCCGGCAAGGAACTCGCCGCCGCCAAGCTCGCCGGTGCCGCTCGCGCGCGGATCGGTGCCGATCTCGGCCTGATCGACGAGAACCGGTTCGAATTCTGCTGGATCGTCGACTTCCCGATGTTCGAGTATGACGAGGACGCCAAGAAGGTCGATTTCAGCCACAACCCGTTCTCGATGCCGCAGGGCGAGATGGAGGCGTTGGAGACCAAGGATCCGCTCGATATCCTTGCCTACCAGTACGATATCGTCTGCAACGGCGTCGAGCTGTCGTCGGGCGCGATCCGGAACCACCGTCCCGAAATCATGTACAAGGCGTTCGAGATCGCCGGCTACACGCAGGAAGACGTCGACACGAACTTCGCCGGCATGATCAACGCCTTCAAGGTGGGCGCGCCGCCGCACGGTGGCTCGGCCCCGGGGATCGACCGGATGGTGATGCTGCTCGCCGGCGAGCCGAACATCCGCGAGGTCGTGCTGTTCCCGATGAACCAGAAGGCCGAGGACCTGATGATGGGCGCGCCGAGCCCGGTCAGCGCCAAGCAGCTGAAGGAACTCAACATCCGGTTGACGGTGGACGGCCCGAAGGATGCGGCAAAGGTCGTCGCGCCAAACGCGGGCTGATATCCTTAACCCTCTCCCAAGCGGGGAGAGGGAAAGCTCGCGAAGCGAGCGAGGGTGAGGGCACGTTGGGACACAAGCACGTGCCCTCACCCTCCCACCCGCAAGCGCGGCCGGGCCCCTCCCTCTCACCGCAGGGGCGAGGAAACAGAGTTGTACACCCCGACGCTTCCCTATCCCTCGTTAACCATGCAAATACCGTTGCGGGGTAAGGGGATGGCATGCTCGACGACCAGATGACACCGGCGGCGGCGCCAAGCCTTGTCCGCAGCCTCGGCGTCACGGGCGTCCTGTTCCTCACCCTCTCCGTTGCTACCCCGGCGTCGTCGGTGTTCGTGATCGTCCCCGGCATGCTGCAGGTCGCCGGAACCGGCGCGATCTGGGCGACGCTTATCGCCGGGCTGGTCTGCGTCGCGACCGCGTTCGTCTATGCCGAGCTCTCCTCCGCGTGGCCGGTTGCAGGCGGCGAATATGTCGCGGTCGCGCATACCCTCGGACCGATGGCCGGGTTCGTGATGCTCGGCGTCAACGTCTTCAACAACCTGCTCTTCCCGCCGGTCGCAGGGCTGGGTGTCAGTGCGGTCCTGGGCACGCTCCTGCCTGGCCTGCCACAGATCCCCGTCGCAATTGCAGTCGTCGCAGGGTCGACGCTGGTCGCGCTGCTCCAGATCCGCGTGAACGCCTGGCTCACCGGCCTCTTCCTGCTGGTCGAAGTGCTGGCGCTGGTCGCGGTCGTCTGGCTCGGTTTCGCAGACGCCGTACGCCCGATCGGCAATTTGCTGCTGCACCCGGTCATGCCGGAGGGCGCGGCGCTCGTGCCTGCGTCCGCCGCCTCGATCGGCCTCGCCACCTCGATCGCGATCTTCGCGCTGAACGGCTACGGCGCAGCGGTGTATTTCGGCGAGGAGATGCTCGACGCACCGCGGTTGATCGCCCGCGCGATCATGGCCTCGCTCGCGCTGACGCTGCTGTTCGAGGGCATCCCGATCGTCGCGGTCCTGGTCGGCGCACCCGACCTCCACGCCATGCTCACGGCGGACGATCCGTTCGGCCTGCTCGTCGCACGCCGCAGCGGCGGTGCGATGGCGGACTGGATCTCGGTCGGCGTCGTCGTCGCGATCGTCAACGCGGTCATCGCCTGCATCCTTGCCTGCGCGCGCTTCTTCTACGGCACCGCGCGGGACGGCTCATGGGGCCGCCCGCTCGACCAGTGGATGGCACAGGTCCACCCGCGCTTCGGCTCGCCCTGGGTCGGCACGTTGCTGGTCGGCGGGTTCGGCATCGTCGCGTGCTTTCTCCCTCTCCAGCTGCTGCTCGTGCTGAGCGGCACCGGGCTCGTCGCCATCTATGCCGGCATCTGCATCGCATCGATGGTCGGCAGGCATACCGGCAAGACCGCCCACGCCCCGTACCGGATGCCGCTCTATCCGCTCGCCCCCGTCGTTACCCTGCTCGCGCTCGGCTACGTCGCATGGACGAGCTGGCTCGACCTGGAGGAAGGGCGCCCCGGCCTGATCATGACCGCGGCGCAGATCCTGCTATCGATCGCCTATTATTGGTTCGTCCTGCGCCGTCGTGGCCCCTGGAACGTTCAGGTTCCGACATTGACGGCAACGGGGACGGCAACGGGCATGACGGAGCGCGACGCATGACGATACATCTGGCCGATTACGAAGACGGCGCCGACTATGACGGCAAGTACAAGCACGACCTGAAACAGCTGCAGAAACGCCTGGAGAAGATCCAGGTCGCGCACATCGTCGCCGGCAAGCGCGCGATCGTCATGTTCGAAGGCTGGGATGCGGCGGGGAAGGGCGGCATCATCCAGCGGCTGTCCGCGGAATGGGATCCGCGCAACTACGAGGTCTGGCCGATCGCCGCGCCGACTGCCGACGAGAAGGCGCATCATTTCCTCTGGCGGTTCTGGAAACGGCTCCCCGCCGACGGCGACATCGCGATCTTCGACCGGAGCTGGTACGGCCGTGTGCTGGTCGAACGCGTCGAGGGGTTCGCCAGCGAAGCCGAATGGCGTCACGGCTATGACGAGATCAACGCGTTCGAGGCGCAGCAGGTCGAGAGCGGCACGACGCTCGTCAAGCTGTTCGTCCACACCACGCAGAAGGAGCAGGATCGCCGCCTCGAAGCGCGCCTCGACGATCCGTGGAAGCATTGGAAGACCGGCCTCGACGATTATCACAACCGCTCACGCCGGAAGGACTATCTGGAGGCGATGGCCGAGATGTTCGCGCGCACGGACACGGCGACCGCCCCTTGGGTGGTCATCGACGGCAACAACAAGAAGGCGGCCCGGATCGCAGCGCTGACGCTGATCGCGGACCGCCTCGAAGCGGGGGTATCGATGGTACCGCCACCGCTCGACCCGAAGGTCAAGCGCGTGGCGGAGAAGGCGTTAGGCCTGCGCTGACTTTGCCTCGGGATCAGCTGCTGAGACGAACGCGTCATCGGCGTCGAGGACTAGCAGCTGGCCCTTGTCGATCCCGAAATACGCACCGCGAAGCGCGAGCGTTCCAGCCGACTCGGCCTCCTTCACGAACGGGAATGTGCGCAGATTGGCGATCGACGTGCGGACCGACTCGAGTTCCATCTCGCGACCGGCTTCGGGGCTATCGCCGTACTTCGCTATAACCTTGTCACGCGCTCCATCGAGCAGGCTGACCCAGTCGGCGACGAAACCCCCGGCGCCACGCTCGGCGTCTGCAAAGGCCTGCGTCAGCGCGGCTTTGCAGCCACCGCATTTCTCGTGGCCCATCACGACGATCTCTTCGACCTTGAGCTGCGTCACGGCGAACTCGATCGCGGCGGAAACGCCGTGATGACCACCACCGGTCTCGAACGGCGGCACCAGGTTGGCGACGTTGCGCACGACGAACACTTCACCCGGCAGCGTATCGAAGATCTGCGCAGGTTCGACGCGGCTGTCCGAGCAGGCAATGATCATCACCTTCGGGCTCTGGCCATCCTGCAGTTCCTTCCAGCGCTCGCGCTGCTCCTCCCAGGGACCGTCCTTGAAGCGGTGATAGCCTTCGATCATTTCCGGAAAGTGAGTTGGCACGATTAGCCTTTCATATCAGTTTGCAATGCAACATGACAAACTTGTCATGTTGAAACTGGTTCCACGATTTTATCCGCTTCGTCCGGCGGTTCCAACCCATCCACATCGCCTGCCACCATTGTCTCGACGGCAGGGCGGGGCTATCTGGCGTTCATGAACGACATGACCCCGATGGCTGCACCGGTTCGTGCGCGCAAGCCCGACTGGATCCGCGTCAAGGCGCCCACCTCTGCTGGGTTTGCAAAAACGCGCGAGTTGATGCGCTCCAAAAGCCTGACGACCGTGTGCGAAGAGGCGGCGTGCCCGAACATCGGCGAGTGCTGGTCGAAGAAGCATGCGACCGTCATGATCCTCGGTGACACCTGCACGCGGGCGTGTGCGTTCTGCAACGTGAAGACGGGCATGCCGCGCGCAGTCGACGCGATGGAGCCGCAGAACGTCGCGGACGCGGCCGCGCAGATGGGGCTCAACCATATCGTCATCACCTCGGTCGATAGTGACGATCTGCCGGATGGCGGCGCCTCGCAGTTCGTGAAGGTGATCCACGCCATTCGCGCGTCGAACCCGACCACGACGATCGAGATCCTCACGCCCGACTTCCGCAACAAGGCGCAGGCCGCGATCGAGTCGATCGTCGAGGCACGTCCCGACGTCTACCATCACAATCTCGAGACGGTGCCGCGGCTCTACCCGACGATCCGTCCCGGCGCGCGCTATTACGCATCGCTGCGTCTGCTGGAGAGTGTGAAGCGGCACGATCCGTCGATCTTCACCAAGTCCGGCGTGATGCTCGGGCTCGGCGAAGAGCGGCTGGAGATCCACCAGGTGATGGACGACATGCGCTGCGCCGACATCGATTTTCTGACGATGGGTCAGTATCTGCAACCGACCCCACGTCACGCGAAGGTGGCAGAGTTCGTGCCGCCCAAGGCATTCGACGCCTATGCCTCGATCGCTCGCGCGAAGGGCTTCCTGCTGGTCGCGTCGTCGCCGCTTACCCGGTCGAGCTACCACGCCGGCTATGATTTCGAGCGGTTGCGCGCGAATCGCGCCGCGCTGATCGGGACCAAGCTGGGCGTCGCGCGTATCTGATGCCGAAGCATTCGGAAACGCGGCACCTGCCCTATACGCCCGAGCAGATGTTCGACCTCGTGGCCGATGTCGGTCGCTACGCCGAGTTCCTGCCTTGGGTAAGCGCGATGCGCGTACGCTCGAACAGCGAGACGGAAACGGTCGCCGACATGATCGTCGGCTTCAAGGGCCTGCGTGAGACTTTCACCTCTCGCGTGGAGAAGGTGCGGCCGAGCGAACTGACCGTCGATTACGTCGACGGCCCGCTCAAATACCTTCGAAACGAGTGGCATTTTCGACCCGAGCCGCAGGGATGCGCGGTCGATTTCACGGTCGACTTCGCCTTCAAGAACCGCATGTTCGAGATGATCGCGGGGCAGGTGTTCGGCGCAGCACTTCGGAAGATGATCGGCGCATTCGAAACCCGCGCTGCGGAGCTTTACGCCGTCGACGCATCCGGCAGCAGCAGTTCGAGCGCGCACAACGCGGCCTGAAGCCGGATCCCGCCACGGCCGAGATCGCCGAAGTCCTTGCGATCGGCATGGACCTGGGAAGGGTCGCCGCCCTTTTCCGCACGGCCGAAGACGACGGTGCCGACCGGTTTCTTGAGCGATCCGCCGCCGGGGCCCGCGATACCGGTAATCGCGACCGCGATATCGGCACCCGACTGCTTTAGCGCGGCCTGCGCCATGCTCCATGCAACCGCGATCGATACCGCCCCGAACGTCTCGAGCACGTCCGAGCTGATCTTCAGCACGCCGAGCTTCGCCTCGTTCGAATAGGTGACGAACCCAACCTCGAACACGTCCGACGAGCCGGGGATTTCGGTCAGCGCTGCCGCTACCAGGCCACCGGTGCAGCTTTCGGCGACGGCGACGCGGCGGCCGATCGCGCGGTTCTGCTCGACGACCTTGCGGGCGGCTTCGACGAGTTCGGCGGGAAGGATCGTGTCCATCAGCGAGTCTCCACCGAGCACAGGGGCAGCGAGGCAACCGAAATAGCACCGCCCCGCGTCTTTTGCGACTTCAGGTAGCGCAAGGTTTCGACGACGATACCCGCCGTATTGCGGGGGGGCAGGGGTTCGAGCAGCGTAACCAGCCGGTCGATCGTGCCGCAATCGCGGAGTGCGATCCGTCCGACGATCTGCGGCACCAGCAAGGTGGTCAGCATCGGCCGCGCGAAATCCGAATCGAGCAGCGCATCGACCGCGGGATCGCTCAGCTTGACGATCGCCGCACGTGCCGACGGCCAGGCACGGTCGGCTTCCACCTGATAGCGATCGATCAACTCGCTCGACTGGCGCCGAAGTACGCTATTTGCCGGCAGCGCGGGCGCACAGACACTGCCCGTCTCACGGAGTATTTCGGGCATTGCGACGAGCGTCAGCGACTGCGCTTCCGCGCCCGTGAGGCAGCGCGGTTGCGCGGCGACGGGGCTCGCGATCAGCGCAAGCATCGCGGACAGGCTGGCGAACTTGATCCGGGCGACCTTCACGACGGGGTTCCCGGCACGCGAACGGTCGCCACCGCCTGAGCGGCGATCCCTTCACCGCGACCGGTGAAGCCCAGTCGCTCCGTCGTGGTCGCCTTGACGCTGACCCGGTCGATCGTGAGGCCGAGCAGGTCGGCGATCCGTGCGGTCATCGCGGCGCGGTGCGGGCCGATCTTCGGTGCCTCGCACATGATCGTCAGGTCGACGAAATCGATCCGGCCGTGCTTGTCGGCGATCAACTTGGCGGCGTGCTGGAGGAACTGCGCGGAGTCGGCGCCTTTCCACTGCGGATCGCTGGGCGGGAAATGCGTGCCGATGTCACCGGCCGCGATCGTGCCGAGCAAGGCGTCGGTCAGCGCATGCAGCGCAACGTCGGCGTCGCTATGCCCCGACAACCCCTTGTCGTGCGGTATCAAGACGCCGCCCAGCCACAGCTCTTCGCCTGTCTCGAGCCGGTGGACGTCGAAGCCCATCGCGGTCCGGGTCTCGTAGGCGGCACGCGCATCGGCAGCGGCGAAATCTTCGGGGTATGTGACTTTGTCGAGCATCGCCGAGCCCTGCACCAACGCGACGCCGACGCCAAGCCGTCGCACCATCTGAGCATCGTCGGTCGCTTCTTCGTCCGCGCGCCACGCCGCATGTGCGGCGCGCAACGTCTCGACCGCAAACGCCTGCGGTGTCTGCACGCGGTTAAGGTCAGCACGCGGCACGACATCACCGAGCAAGTCGGATCCCCGTGCCAGCGTATCCGCAACGGGTTGCACCGGGATAGCAGCCTCGTGAGTCGCCAATGCGGAAACCAATGCATCGATAACCGATGCCGGCAGGAAGGGACGGGCGGCATCGTGGACGAGAACATGCGTCGCATCGCCGACCGTCCGCAGGCCGTTCGCCACCGATTCCCGACGCGTCCTGCCTCCCACGATGGTCGTCACCCTGCCCAAGGCGGCCTCGACCAGCGATTGCTGTCCATCGCCAGCGACGACGATCGTTTCCGCGATCGCCGGATGCGACGCGAGTGCGGCGTAAGCATGCGCGATCATCGGGCGGCCCGCCACGATCGCGAACTGCTTGGGAACCGCGCTGCCCGCCCGGGTCCCCGATCCGGCCGCGACCAGAAGGGCGACGATACGCTTTGCCTGTGTCATCGCCGCGATCTAGCCTGTCGCATCGGCGGCTTCCAGTCTTGCGAGCGCCAGTCTTGTTACCGCCCGCCTTGCTACCACCCGCCTCTTCGCGTAAGGGTCTGCCTCTTTTTCAGGCACATTCATGCGTACTCTTGCTCCCATCCAGATCGGTCCCGTGCGGATCGAAAGCCCGGTCGTGCTCGCGCCGATGACGGGTGTCACCGACATGCCGTTCCGAACGCTCGTCCGGCGCTATGGCTCAGGACTGAACGTCACCGAGATGGTCGCGAGCCAGGCGGCTATCCGCGAGACGCGGCAGTCGTTGCAGAAGGCGGCATGGGATCGGCTCGAGGAGCCGGTGTCGATGCAACTCATCGGTTGCACGCCGTACGAGATGGGCGAAGCGGCCAAGCTCAGCCAGGATCGCGGCGCGGCGATCATCGACATCAACATGGGCTGCCCGGTGCGCAAGGTCGTCAATGGCGACGCAGGGTCGGCGCTGATGCGCGACGTGAAGCTCGCCAGCGCGATCATCGACGCCACCGTCAAGGCGGTCGACGTGCCGGTGACGCTCAAGATGCGAATGGGTTGGTGCCACGACAGCCTCAACGCGCCCGATCTCGCCCGGATTGCCGAGGATCTCGGTATCAAGCTCATCACCGTCCATGGCCGCACGCGCAACCAGATGTACAAGGGCAGCGCCGACTGGGGCTTCGTTCGCAAGGTCAAGGATGCGGTCAGCGTCCCGGTGATCGTCAACGGCGACATCTGCACGATCGAGGATGCCGAGGCGGCGATGGACCAGTCGGGCGCCGACGGGCTGATGATCGGCCGCGGCGCCTACGGAAAGCCTTGGGTCCTCGGCCAGGTAATGGAATGGTTCGCCAACGGCAGCCGTGTCGAGGACCCGTCGATCAACGAACAATATGACGCGATCGCCGGGCATTACGAGGCGATGCTCGAACAT
>JAYVRZ010000404.1:0-14688 GCA_043775965.1 Sphingomonas sp. | reverse complement strand
ACCGGCGTATTGCTGCCGATGGTCAACGTCAGCGCACCGGTCCCGAGCGACGCGGCGCGATCGGCAGCAGGGACGGGCGCGTTGGTACGTGCGACCTGCGCGGTTGCGAGGCGCGTGACCGTGACGCTCGCGGACAGCCCCGACAGCTTGGCGCCCGAGATCGCGGTCGCGGTCAGGACGCTGCTGTTCGAACTGGTCGGCTGCGTCTGCAGCGTGCCGCCCTTCACCAGGTTGGCGAGCGCGGTCGAGAAGCCGGTGAGCGTGCTCTTGATCGTGCTGATCCCGGAGATCTGCGCAGTCAGCGTATCGGACTTGGTTTTCAGCGCGGCCGTGCGCGCCGCGAACTGCGCTTCCACCAGCGAGGTTACCAGCGTTCCGGTGTCGACACCCGAGCCGGCATCGAGTCCCGACAGCAATGCCTGCGTCGCGGTGTTGATCGCGGTTTGTGCCGATGCGGCGGTCGCCGAGGCCGTCGGCGTTGCCGTCGTGCTGGTGGTCGAAGTTACCATGGCGAAATCCCTGCACGTGCACGCTTGTTTGCAAGAACGGCCGCGCGGCGCGGATGTTTAGGCATTTTTAATGCCGTTCTCGTCGAACCGCGCATCCTTCGGCACGGTCACGAACGGCTGGATCCCGCCCGCCGCCGCGTTCAGGCCGAACACGAACGCCAGGACCGTCGCGATCGCGGTGTACAGGTCGTCGCGGACCTCCTGGCCTTCCTTGCTTGTGTAGTAGACGGCGCGGGCGAGCACCGGGTATTCGAGGATCGGCACACGACCTTCGCCGGCCAGTTCGCGGATCGCCAGCGCGGTCGCGCCGCGGCCCTTGGCGACGACCACGGGCACTTGGTCCCGGCCGCGATCGTAGCGCAGTGCTACGGCAAAGTGCGTAGGGTTGGTCAGCACGACATGTGCCTCCGCAACCGATTTGCGCAGGCCGCCGCTCGCCATCGCCCGCATCTTCGCGCGCATCTGGCCCTTGGCCTCGCCATTGCCCTCGGTCGACTTGTGCTCGTCCTTGATCTCCTGCTTCGACATCCGCATCTTGCCGAGGCGGCGGATGATCTGGATCGGCAGGTCGATCCCGGCGATCGCGCACAGGCCGAACGCCATCGCGATCAGGATCGCCTTGAACGTGCCGCCGAGCGACGACAGCGCCTGGTTGAGATCGGCGGACGAGGCGAGCCCCATCGTCGTGTGTGCGGCCTTCCACAGCATCCAGCCGCCGATCGTCCCGAGCAGGATCACCTTCAGCAGCGACTTGCCGAGCTCGATCCAGCCGTTCGATCCGAAGATCCGCTTCAATCCCGCGGCCGGATCGACGCGGCTGTATTTGGGCGCCATCAGCTTGCGGTTGAAGCCGAGCGAGCCGAGCCCCGCCTGGCTCAGGATCGCCGCCAGGATGGTGACGACGAACAGGCTGATCAGCGACGGCGCAAGCTTCCCGCCGGCGTCCAACAACGGCCGCCACGGCGAGAAATCCTCGACATCGGCATGGGTGAACTGGAAGCTAGACGCCATCACCTGCTTGCAGGCGGTGATGAGCTGCGGGCCGGCGTAGATCAGCCAGCCGACGCCGGCGACCATGCTGAGCGCGGTGGCGAAATCGCGCGATCGAAGGATGTCGCCCTTCTCGACCGCATCCTTCTTGCGCTTGGCGGTTGGGGATTCGGTTTTTTCGCCCGAATCTTCAGACATGGTGGGCCGCGGGCATCAGCCGAGCACCAGAGTGTCGGCGGCGGCGAGGCCTTCGCGGACGATGACGAGCATGTAGTCGCCCATCGTCGGGAACGCGATCGCCAGCGTGATGACGCCGACCGCGAGGCTGGCGGGCAGGCCGACCGCGAACAGATTGAGCGCGGGCGCGGCGCGGCTGAGCATGCCGACGACGATGTTGAGGCACAGCAGCAGGAAACCGACCGGGAGCGCGAGCAACAGGCCGGCGAGGAACGCATAGCCACCGAAGAACGCGATCGCTTTCAACCGCTCGACACCGATCCATGCGGCGCCGGGGGGGAGCACTTCATAGCTCCTGACGATCATGTCGATCAGGATCAGGTGGCCGTCGACCGACAGGAACAGCAGAGTCAGCATGATCGAGAAGAATTGGCCGAGCGCGGGGCTGGACTTGCCGTTCTGCGGGTCGATCGAGGAGGCGAACCCCAACCCCATCGCGCCGCCGATGATTTCGGCCGCGATCATCGGCGCGGCGAACGCGATCTGGAGAACGAAGCCGAGGGCGAGACCGACCAGCGCCTCGGCGGCGGCGGACAGCATCGTCGAGACGGCGAAGATGGTGTCCGGGGGCGTGATCGGATGGATCGCGAGCACGAGGAACGCGATCGCGCCCGACAGCGTGACGCGCACGGTGACGGGCACCGAGACGTTGCCGAACACAGGCGCGGCGATGAATGTCGCACCGATCCGGATCATCACGAAGAAGAGGGCCCAGAGCTGGGGCTCGATGCTGAGGCCAAAGCCCAGCACGGTTAAATTCCCCTTCCGCTTGCGGGAGGGGTCAGGGGAGGGCGCGACGTACGTACTGGCGTCCGGTCGGTGGGGCACGCCCCTCCCCCGACCCCTCCCGCAAGCGGGCGGGGAGCAGAAAGAGGTTTCGCCTGGGCTGGCCCAAGAGAGCGAACGTCGTGGCGCCGCGGCAAAGCCGCGTCGTCGAACCTCGGCTGTGCCGAGGCCGGCCGGGCTTGCGCTAGCAGCGCGGACGTGGCCGCGCTGGCGCTGCGCCTCACTTCACCAGATCCGGAATACGCTCGAAGATCCCGATCGTGAAATCGCTCAGCAGCCCCAAGATCAGGCTCCCGAAGATCAGGATCGACACCGCCACGACGACCAGCTTCGGCACGAACGACAGCGTCTGTTCGTTGATCGATGTCGCCGCCTGAATCATGCCGAGGATCAGTCCCGCCAGCAGCGCCGGGATCAGGATCGGTGCGCTGGCGAGCGCCAGCACCCACATCGTCTGGTTGGCGACGGTCAGGAAATATTGCGCGTCCATGGCTTACACAATTTCCGTTCGTGCCGAGCGAAGTCGAAGCACAGGAGTCTCAAACCCTTCGACTTCGCTCAGGGCGAACGGGCGGGCGGGGCGGTTCATTGTCTCTACGTCGCGAACGAGTTGGCGAGGCTGCCCATCGTCAGCGCCCAGCCGTCGACGAGCACGAACAGCAGCAGCTTGAACGGCATCGAGATGATCGTGGGCGACAGCATCGCCATGCCGAGCGACATCAGCACGGTCGCGACGACCAGATCGATGACGATGAACGGCAGGAAGATCAGGAAGCCGATCTGGAACGCGGTCTTCAGCTCCGACGTGACGAACGCGGGGAGCAGTACCGAGAAGGGGATGTCGAGCGACGACGCGTAGGGCCCGGACTTGGCCATCTGCGCGAACATCGTGACGTCCTTGACGCGGGTCTGCTTCACCATGAACGCGTGGAGCGGGACGCCCGCCGTCGTGATCATCTGCGTGCCGGCGAGCTTGCCGGCGGCATAGGGCTGGATCGCGGTCGTGTTGATCTGGTTGATCGTCGGCGCCATGATGAAGAAACTGAGGAACAGCGACAGCCCGAGCAGCACCTGGTTCGGCGGCGTCTGCTGCAGTCCGAGCGCCTGGCGCAGGATCGCGAGCACGATGATGATCCGCGTGAAGCTGGTCATCATCAGCAGGATCCCCGGCAGGACCGTGAGCAGCCCCATGATGATGAGGACTTGCAGCGACAGTGACAGCGAACCGCTCTGGCCGGTATTGCCCGCGGCCTGGCCGCCGAGCTGGCCGAGCGCGCGGTCGACCGCGTCGCCGACGGCGGGCGGGGTCGGGGCGGGGACGGCCTGTGCGAAGGCTGGCATCGCGAGGAAGAGGGCCAAGAGGAGCGCGAGCCCTATCCACACCAAGCTGTTTCCCCGCGAACGCGGGGATCCAGGGTTACGGAGGGCGCCGTTCGTGACTCCTGGATTACCGCGTTCGCGGGAAAACGGGGAGCGCTTCGGTGCGGTAAACAGGGCCGGACCCGAACCCTTGCGGGTCACCGTCGGACGAATAGCGGATGTCATGCGTCGACCTTGTCGATCAGGTGGACGCCACCGCGACCGACCGAGACGAGCAGCCGGCGGCCCTCGAAATCGATCACCGCGAGGCGCAGGCCCGGCGAGATCATCATCGTTTCCTTGACCCCGATCAGCCGCGTCGAGGGCTTGCCCGGGATCCGGCTCTCGAACTTGCGCCACAGGTACAGGCAGCCGAACATCAGCCCGCAGACGAGCGGGAGCAGCACGACGAGCTTGAGGATATAGGTCCAGAGCATCGTGGTTCAGCCGCGCCCAACGAGAGATTTGTCGGGGCTGACGAGTTCTGTCATCCGCACGCCGAAGCGCTCGCCGACCGTGACGACTTCGCCGCGCCCGATCAGCGTGCCGTTGACGAACACGTCGAGCAGTTCGTTCGACTGGCGATCGAGTTCGATCACGCTGGATTCGCCCAAGGCGAGCAGTTCGCGCAAGGTCAGGCTGGTCGAGCCGATCTCGACGGTCAGCTTGACGTCGACGTCCTGGAGCAGCCGGAAATTGGCCGCCACCGCGGCATCGACAGGAAACCCGCCGGTCATGTCGTTCATGCTGCAAATCCTTCGTCGAAACGGGTAATCGAGGTGAGCTGGATGGCCGCGAAGCCATTGGAGGTACCGACCGTGCCGCAGCCGAGCCGGTTGTTGCCGACCATCACCGGCACATCGCCCGAGATGGTGATCGGGATCACGTCGCCGGGCTTCAGGTCCATCAGCATGGTCAGCTTGACGACCGGCTCGGCGAGCACCGAGCGGATCGGGAAGCGCACGTTCATCGCGGCGCGGGTGAGCTCGTTGCGCCACGCCGGATCGGGCTCGGCCGACTTGCCGACGACCTTGGCGGTCAACGACGGCGCATGCGGCTTCAGCGCCGAAACGGGATAGACGAGATCGAGGAACACGGGCTTGGCGGCGCCGGCGGAAATCCCGAACCGCGTGACGATCATCGCGTCCTCGCCGTCGAGATCGGCGATCATCGCCGGGTTCACCTCGACGCGGGTCGGCACGAAGTCGAACCGCGCCATCGGCTCCCACGCAGTCTTCAGCGGCGCGGCGATCATCTGGCCGATCCGCGCGACCATCGCCTCCGCGGCGGGCGAGAACTCGCTCGGCAGCGTGTGCGGCGCGGCGCCGGTGCCGCCGAAGAACAGGTCGAGCATCTCGAGCACGAACTTGCCGTCGAGGATGCATAACGCCTGCGCCATCCCCGGCGTCATGATCAGCGGCAGCCATGCGGTCAGCGCATCGCTGCGCTCCGCCCGGTAATCGGTAAAGCGCTGGACCACCAACGGCTCGGCCCAGCAGCGCACTTCCTGGCGCAGCAACGGCTCGAACACGCCGCGCAGGCCGCGTGCGAACCGGGCCGAGAGATGCTGCAGCGAATGCAGGTCGCCGAACGGATTGAGCTTGGCACCGCCGAAGACGCCCTGATGCAACAGGCCCTCCTTGGGCGCGCCGGAGCGATCCCGGTCGCGTCGCTCGCGCGTCTTTGCTGAAGGCTCGTTAACCATGCCTCACTGAACAACGAAACTGGTAAAGTAAACGTTACCGATGCCGCCAAAGCCTTCCTTCTGCTTGAGCGTATCGTTGATCGCTTTCGCCAATCGGACCTGCAACTGGCGCTTGCCCTCACTGCTCATAACCTGCTCCTCGGTGGTGTCGCCGAGCGCCATCAGGATCGCCGAACGGACCGCGATATCGTTGGTTTTCAGGTTGGTGATGACGGTGTCGTCATAAGGCGTGGAGACCGCGACGCCGACCTGGACGAAGTGCACCGAGTCCTGGAGGTTGGACGTGAAATCCTTCTCCATCGGGTAATAGGTCGAGGCGTATTTGTCGCCGCCCTGCCCCGCGGAGGGCTTCATACCGTGGTTTTCGGGGGCGGCTTCATCGCCGCCGTGCCCGCCGCCTTCGCCTTCGGTGGGATGCTTCTGCTCGCTCTTCGGGACGAGCTTGGGCTTGCCGTCATCGGCTTCCGCGGTATGGCCACCGCCGCCGATCAGCCCGGCGCTGGACGCATATACGCCCGCGCCGACTCCCCCGCCGACCAGCACCAGCAGCGCGACGCCGCCGATCAGGATCGTCTTCATCTTGCCCTTCTTCTTGGGCGCGGGCTCGGGCGTATCTTTATTGTCGCTCATGTCGGGATCCTTCGGTTCAAGCGATTCTGATGTCGTCGGTGGCGGTGTCCGCGATCACGGCAGCGGCCGGTGCGGGGCGATTCGGAACGTGCGGGGCCGCGGGTGCGCGCTGCTGGTTGGCGCTCGGATCGCCGTTGCCGAGCGAGCCCTGTGCCAGCTTCAACCCGCGCGCCTCGGCGAGTTCGGCGAGCCGCGGTTGCGCCTCGGACAGCAGCGTCCGCGTCGCGCCCTGCTCGGCGTTGAAATGAACATGGACGGTGTCGCCGGTCTTCTTGAGCGACACGTCGATCGCGCCGAGCGCATCGGGGACGAGGCGGATCCGCGTGTCGACCGCATCGGCGGCGTCGCGCAGCATCTCGATTCGCTCGATCATGGTGTGCGGCCAGCGTTCCTGTCGCATGTCGAGCGGCGCCTGTTGCGTGTCGGCGACCGCGATCTCGTGCGTTGTCGTGACACCGATCGGGGCGAGCGGCGTATCGGACGGGGCGGCGGGCGTATCGGCCTCGCCGCGCTTCCTGGTCGCCGCCTGGATCGCTGCGCCGAACACCATCGCCGCCGTCGCCACGGTGCCGGGTTGCGGCTGCACGATCTCCGGTTGCGCAGGAACGAGCGCAACGGGGGGTGTTTCCGGCGAGGTCCAGCGCGGGGTTTCGATCGTCTGAGTCTCGACCGTCGTTTGCACGACCGTCTTCACCGGCGGCATCGCGGCCATGATCGCCGCGGCCATCTGCATCGCGGACGATCCGGTTGCTGGCGACGGCGGAGCAGGCGCCGGTGGCGGCTCGATCGGCGCGGGTGCGGTAGCCTGCGATTGGGACTGCGCGAACGTTGGTCGGGTCGGCGTGGCGGGGGCCGGTGTCGCCGCCGCCGTGATCGCACCGTCGACCGTTGCGGGCGTTACCGGCGCAATAGGAGAGGGCGCCGTGACGATCGGTTGCCAGACGAACGCGGGGTTGGGCGCGATCTGCACCGGCGGCAAGGCGTTGCCGGTCGCGGCGTCGTCCTGCCGGGGATCGTGTTCGCCGGTCGCATCGATCGGCTTGTCCGGATCCGTGTCGTCGCTGGCGTTTGCGAAGGACTCCGCAAAATCGCGTGGTTTCTGCGCGGCCGGCGACCGTGCTGGCGGAAGGATGGCTGGGGAGAGGGTCGCGGTCTGGATCATGCAAGGCATCCGAGTTCGGGCAGTCAGCCCCTCCTCAGCAAGGATCGTGCCGAACCTTTCGGAACGCCGGCGATTCTTCCATCGCGCGGATCGCCTTGATCACCACATCGGCGTCGGCGCGCGCGAGCAGCTTCTCGACCGCGCTCTGGTCGCGCTTGGCGGCGCGGGTCGCCTCGGCGGCGCGTTCGACGTGGAAGCCGGCGGCCTGGACGCGCTCGACCGCGGCGTTGGCGGATTGTTGCAGGCGTTCGCGGTAATGCGCGGCGGCGCCCAGCGACACGGCGGCGCGCGTTTCGTGGACCGGTGCGACCGCTTCGGCCAGCAGCGCGATCCGGCCGGACAGGGCCTGCTCGCTGGCGAACTTGTCGTGTGCGCGGGCTTCGTCGGCGCGAGTGAGACCGAGCTGGAGCGTGCGGACGCGGTGGATGCGCGCGAGAGTCTTGCCGCGCGCGTCCATCTCAGCCGCCGAACACGCCGGTCAGCTCGGCGACCGCGTCGTTGAGCGAGACGGTTTCGTCGGCGTCCTGGCGGATATATTCCATGACCGCGGGGTGGCACGCGATCGCCGCGTCGATCGCGGGATCGGCGCCGTGGCGGTACGCGCCCATCAGCACGAGATCGCGGTTTTCCTCATAGGTGGCGAGGTGACGGCGCAGCGTCCGCGCGGCCTTGGCGTGAGGCGCATCGACGATATCGGTCATCACGCGGCTGACCGAGGGGCCGATGTCGATCGCCGGATACACGCCGCGCTCGGCGAGCTGGCGGTTGAGGACGATGTGACCGTCGAGGATCGAGCGCGCGGAATCGACCACCGGGTCGTTGCCGTCGTCGCCGTCCGCCAGCACGGTGTAGATCGCGGTGATCGAGCCGCCGGTGTGGACGTCGACGCCGGCGCGCTCGATCAGGTTGGGCAGCATCGCGATTGCCGAGGGCGGATAGCCACGCGCGGATGCGGGTTCGCCGAGCGCCAGGCCGATCTCGCGCCCTGCGTGCGCGACGCGGGTCAGCGAATCCATGATGAGGAGGACTTTCTTGCCCTCGTCGCGGAAGGATTCGGCGATCGCATGCGCGCGCAGCGCACCGCGGATGCGCAGGACGGGGGAGTGGTTGGCGGGGACCGCGACCACGACCGAGCGTTTGCGCGCCGCGCCCGCGACCTTTGTCTCGAGAAAATCCGCGACCTCGCGCGAGCGTTCGCCGATCAGGCCGATGACGATGACGTCGGCCTGCGCGGCGCGGACGATCATGCCGAGCAGCACCGATTTGCCGACGCCCGAGCCGGCCATGATGCCGACGCGCTGGCCCTGGCCGATGGTGAGCAGGCCGTTGATGGCGCGGACGCCGACGTCGAGCGGTTCGAGCACGCGACCACGATCGAGCGGGGACTGAAGCTTGCCGGCGAGCGGCCAGTGACCCGCGCCGCGGATCGGACCGAGCCCGTCGATCGGCTTGCCGGCACCATCGACAACGCGACCGAGCAACGCGGCACCGACTTCGGCCTCGCCCGGCGAACCGATCGGCTTGACCGGCGCGCGCGGGAGGAGCGCGGCGGCACCACCAAGATTCATCATCAGCGTGCGGCCGTTGCGAAAGCCGATCACTTCAGCCTCGACGCTCGCCGCGCCTTCGCCGACCTGGCAGACGGTGCCGACCGGGAGGGTGAGGCCGACGGCTTCCATCAACAGGCCGTCGAACGAGGCCAAACGGCCCGAGACTTTAGGCTTGGCGACGAAATCTGCGTTGGAGAGGGTTTCGAGATAATCGGCGGTGAAGCGGTTCAGCATTTGGGCACCGGCACGCGGTCGATCGCGTGCGCCAACTGGTCTAGCCAGAGTTCGGGACCGTCCTCGACGATCGTCGACGCGCTCTCAAGCACGAAGCTGCCGCGTGCGACGCCGGGATCGCCGGCCGCGAAGATCGACTTCGGCAGGCGTCCTTCGAGCAGCGGTACATCGTCGGGGTGGACGCGGAGCAGCGCGGATTCAGCGGAATCGGACAGGAGTTCGGCCGCGGTTTCGATCCGTCCGGCGAGCACGTCCGGCGCGATGCCAACCTCGCCGACCAGTTTCGAGACGAGAAACAGGACAGTCTGGCGGAGCTGTGCCGCGACGCGCTCGCGGTCGATCCGGTCGGTGCCGAGCGCGGCGGCGAGATCGCCTAGCAGCGCGCCGTCGCGGTTCGCGGTCTCGTGCGCCGCTGCAGCGGCGGCGGCGAGACCTTCCGCGAACCCGGCGGCATGCGCGGCGGCGAGCGGATCGATGAACGACGATTCGCTCGCCGGGTCGAGCGGATCCCAGCCGGCGGTCGGGTTCACATCCTTGTCGGCGGGGCTGAAATGCTTCGGCTCACCGGAAAAGTTCGGTGACGAGAAGTTCGGCGTCGAGACATTCGAATTAGGGCGGACGGTCGCGCGCTCGCGGATATCCGCGGCGGCGAAGCCCGAGGGCGGCGCGAACGCCCCCGCGAGAATGTGCGCGGTGGTGGTGTGGCGCGACGCGAAGCCGGCGGTGAACCCGTTAGACATAATCGTCGTCGCCCCCGCCCATCTGGATCGTACCGTCCTTGGCAAGGCCGCGTGCGATCGCGATCATCGCCTTTTGCGCCTCGAGCACCTCGGCGAGCTTCATCGGCCCGCGTGCCTCCATCTCGTCGCGGATGCCGTCGGCGGCGCGCGCCGACATGCAGCCGAGGAAGCGGTTGCGGATCGTCTCGTCGACGCCCTTGAGCGACTTGGTCAGAATCTCGCTGTCGACGTTGCGGATCAGCGCACCCAGATTCTTGTCGTCGAGTTCGAGCAGATTGTCGAAGACGAACATCGCCTCCTCGATCGCCTTGGCGACTTCGCGGTCGATCTTGAACAGCTTGGGCATCACGCGCTGCTCGGTCGCCTTGCGCGCGCCGGACAGAATCTTGGCCGCCTCGCGCGTGCCGCCGAGCGTGACGCCTGTCGAACCGGGCGCGGACGCAGTACGGTTGGCGAGTACCACCTTCAGCGTCTCGACCGCCTCGGGCGTGATCGGCCCCAGCCGCGCGATGCGGTGGAGGATATCGGGCTGGACCGCGTCGGGTAGCAGTTCGAGGACCTGGCCACCGATCGATGCGTCGAGATTGGCGATCAGGACCGCGGCGATCTGCGGATGCTCCTTCTCGATCATCGCGGCGATCTCGGTCGCGTCGAGCCAGTCGAGCAGTTCGAGTTCGCACGCCGCTTCGGGCGGGGTGATGCGGGCGAGTACGCTCTCGGCCTTTTCGGGGCCGAGCGCGCGGTTCATCACCGCCTCGATCTGCGGGCGCGGGTCGAAGCCGATCGCGGTACGCTCGCGCGCGCGGCTGACGAAATCATCGAGCACATCCTCGACTTCCTGCTCGCTGACGTCGGCGACCTTAAACATCGCCGCGCCGAGTTGGCGGACCTCTTCGGGTTCCAGCTTCTGGAGGATGGCCGCGGCCTCTTCCTCGCCGACGAGCATCATCAGCACCGCGGCGCGCTCGACGCCGGAGTAGGTGCGCAGCGCAACCTCGCTCACTTCGCGTCGGCCTTGATCATGTCGCGCACGGCGAGGGCGGCGCGCGTGGGATTGTCGCGGGTAAAGCCACGGACTGCGCCGATCCGGTCGTCATAGCCGCGCGTGTTCTCGAGCTGGTCGAGGCTGACCGGTGCGGCGACCGCCATGCCGTCCGCCGATGCACCGCCCATTGGCTGGCCGAGCGCGGGGCGGGTGCCGGCATCGTCGCGCTTCTTCATCAGCGCCTTGGCGATCGGCCGGACACCGAGCAACAGCACCAGCAGCGCGATCAGGATCGCGGTGCCGTTGCGCGCCAGCACCGGCAGCCAGGCGTTGTCGTACCAGGACGGGCCGACATCCGCCGCGGCATCGACGCCGGCGAACTTGCGGCTGATGACCGTAACGTTGTCGTTGCGCGCTTGGTCGAAGCCGACCGCGCTTTTGACGAGATCGGTGATCTGGTTGATCTCCATCGCGGTGCGGCGGGTCTTGTCCGGATCGCGGAGCAGGACGGCGACCGACAGGCGCTTGACGCCGCCGGGGGTCGCGCGCGTGACCGACACTTCGCGGCCGAGGTCGTAGGCGCGCTGATACTGGTCGGACTGCTTCATCGCGTCGGGCGCGGCGCCGCCGGCGACCGGCTGTGCCGGGCTGCCCGACGCGCCATTTGCGGCCTGCGGCGTCGACAGGGTGCTGGCGGCGGGCGGCGTGTTGCTCAGCGCGCCGGGGATACCACCCGGAGCACCGGCGGCGCCGTCCTTCTGGTTGCCCGTCCAGTTGCCCGTCTCGGCGCGAAGGACGCCCTGTTTCTCATAGCTTTCGCGCGTAGCCTGGCTCTCGTCGAGATTGACGTCGGCCTGGACTTCCGCGGTGAAATTGCCCGCGCCGACGAGCGGCGTCAGCAGCGCGATCAACTGCGTGCGATACTTGTCCTCGACGCGGCGCTGGATATCGATCCGCGCGTCGCTGGCCGCACCCGCGCCGTCGTTCCCGCCGGCCTTGGTGAGCAGCGCGCCCATCTGGTCGACGATCGTCACGGCCTCGGGCTTCATCCCCGGCACCGACGAGGCGACGAGGTTGATGATCGAGCTGACCTGCGCATCGCTCAGTGAACGACCGCCCTGCAGCTTAAGGATCACCGACGCCGACGGCGCGGCGTTGTCGCGGACGAACACGGAGGCCTCGGGCATCGCCAGATGCACGCGCGCCTCGGCGACCGCGTCGATCTCCTCGATCGACTTCGCCATCTCGGATTCACGGGCCTGACGGAGGCGTTCGCCTTCGACCGCACGGCTTACGCCCATCGGCAGCTGGTCGAGGATCGCATAGCCGCCGGGTGCCGCCTTGGGCAGGCCCTGGCCCGCGAGCAGCATCTTCGCGCGGCTGTAATCGTCCTCGCCGACGGTCAGCGCGCCGGTGCCTTCGTCGATATGGCTCTTGATGTTCGCGGTCGTCAGCGCGGACGTGACCGCGGCCTTGTCGGAATCGGGCAGGCCGCTGAACAGAGTCTTCTGCGTCGGCGTCGACAGGCTCATCCACGCGAGCGCGGCGGCGGCGATCAGGCCGACCATGAGGACCATCGGCAGCGACCGGCGCACGGCCGGCTGCGCCATGACGCCCTTGATCTGCTGGAGGGGATTGGCGAATCGTTCGGTGCCGCCGGGCGAAGGGATGAGTGCGGTGCTCATGTCAGACCGGCATGCTCATGATATCCTTGTAGGCGGACAGCAGCTTGTTGCGGACCTGCAACGTCGCCTCGAAGCCGACGGACGCCTGCTGGCGGGCGAGCATCACCTTCGCGATGTCGACCGTCTCGCCGCGCTCATAGCTTTCGCTGAGCTTGGCGGCCTGGGTCTGGCCTTCGTTCACGCTCTTCAGCGCGGTTTCCATGGTGTCGGCAAAGCTGGTCGGCTTGGCCGTCTCGGTCGGTGCGACGGTCCCGGCGGCGCCGGCGCGCGAGAGCGCCTGGTTGCGTTCGAGGATCTGCGAGCGCAGCGCCATGACGCGGTCGACGCTCATCGCGCCGCCGCCTATTCCACTGACGCCACTCATGCCGAGGCGGCCCAGTTGGCGTTGCCCCAGTTCTGGGCGCTGCCGATGTCGTCACCCTGCTCGCGCGCCTTGGCGAGGCGGTAGCGCAGCGTGCGTTCGGAGATGCCGAGCCGTTTGGCGGTCTCGATCCGGCTGCCGTTGCACGCCTTGAGCGTCTCGCGGATCGCAGCGAACTCGCTCATCTGGACGATGTTGCCCAAGGTTTCGGGTTCGGCCGGTGCGGCGGGAGCGCTCGGTGCGATCTGCGTGACGGTGGCGCTGCGCTGGAAGGTCATCGATACGGGGCGATCGAACACGATGTGGTTCGCCTCGATCGTGTCGCCGCCGCAGAACAGCAGCGCGCGCTGGATGACGTTCTCCAGCTCGCGGACGTTGCCCGGCCAGTCGTGCAGCATCAGCTGCTCGATCGCGGCATGGCTCGGCCAGGGAATGACGGCGCGGCTGCCGGCATGGCGCAGGATCAACGTCGCGGCGAGCGCGGGGATGTCCTGCGGGCGTTCGGCGAGCGACTTGGTCGCGAGCGGGAACACAGCGAGGCGGTAGTAGAGATCGGCGCGGAACCGGCCGGCGGCGACTTCGGCGTGGAGGTCGCGGTTGGCGCAGGCGATCACGCGGACGTCGATCGGCTGCGGCACCGAGGCACCGAGCGGCACGACCTCGCGCTCCTGCAACACGCGAAGCAGTTTCGCCTGCAGCTGGAGCGGCATCTCGGCGATCTCGTCCAGCAGGATGGTGCCGCCATTGGCAGCGCGGAAGAACCCATCGCCACCCGAGGACGCGCCAGTGAACGCACCCTTCTGGTGGCCGAACAGCAGCGCCTCGAGCATCGATTCGGGAAGCGCGGCGCAGTTGATCGCGATGAACGGCTTGTCCTTGCGGGCGGACCCGTTGTGGATGGCCCGCGCGAGGACTTCCTTGCCGGTGCCGGTCGGGCCGTTGATGAGCACGGTGATGTCGGCGGCGGCGACGCGCTCTGCCAGGGCGAGGAGCGCGAGCGATTCGGGGTCGGCGGCGGTCGGCATCTCGGGGCCGCCGATCAGGGCGCGCGCGAAGCCGTTGCCGACTGCGGTGTCCTCCGCGGCAAAGCTGATCCGGGCAGGCGAGCCGGCACGCGACGGCGTCACTGCGCGGCCTTCGTTACCGATCACGACAGTGCGGGCAGGGGCGGTGATTCCTTCGCCGTCCGAGACCAGGAACAGGTCGTTGGGACCAGGCTGGCTCGTCTCGAACGAGCCAATTCCGAACCCCTGCGCACGCAGCGACGAGACGAGCGCGTACTTGCGCGAAGTGACTGCAGCTGATGGAAAAATCGAACGCATGGTGTTCCCCCTGGACGATTCGGGGAATGCACCGGAGGTGGTAAACGCGCGGTTAAACCCTGCCGCCGACCGGCAGATTATTTCCGGGCGCGTTCGCGCGGACACATTCGCGCGGATACGGCCGCGCCGCGTTGGCGCGCGCGTGTCTGCCCGCGTCACCCGCATGCGCCGCGCTCCCGCGTGACGCGCGCACGCGACGTCGATTTTTTTTGCTTAAGTCCGGTCCGATGCGGCCGTTACCTCACTCGACGGATCGGCACTTCGCCATGGGGGCGGCGCGGATCGTCGAAGATCACGGAGATTTCTCATGACTGTCATCGGCACCAACATCTCGGCGCTTCGCGCAACCAACGCTTCGACCAAGGCCTCGGGCATGCTCGCCACGACGATGGAGCGCCTGTCGACCGGCAAGCGCATCAACTCGGCCAAGGAC
>JAYVRZ010000403.1:0-7786 GCA_043775965.1 Sphingomonas sp. | reverse complement strand
ATTAGAACGCGCCCCTCTCCTGTTTAGAAGAGGGGCTAAACCGTCACCCCGCCTGGAACACCCCGCAGGCGATCCGTCCGCCGCTGTTGCCCGACGGATCGGTCATCATGTCGTCCGCTGCCGCATGCACCACGAACGCCGCGCCGTCCGCATCCAGCAGCCCCGCCATCGTCGCGCCGGGGATCGTGATCCCGATTGTGCCGCGACCATCGGTGCCGATGATCAGGTTCGGCAGGTCGCCCTCGTGCGGGCCCTGGGGGTTCATGCTGCCATGCTTCATGCCCGTCGGGTTCCAGTGGCCGCCCGCGGTCGCGAAGTCGGGGGCGTCGCACCGACCGACGGTGTGGATGTGTGCGCCGTGCGTGCCCGGCGGCATCGCCTTGGCGTCGAGCGTGAAGCGGATGCCGCCGGCGACTTCGGTCGCGGTCGCGCGGCCGACGTCTGTACCGTCGGCGGTGTGGAGCATCGCGGTGGCGCGCTGGCCACCCGCCATCGGCGTACCGGTGTCCATGCCGGTTTTCTCGCAGGCGCTGAGGCCCATCGTCGCCGCGCCGAGTAGCGCCAGTGTCGCAATCCGCATGTCGTCTCTCCCTGTTGATACGCTGCGAACCCTCCGCCGTCGCTCAGGTTCCAAGTGCCCAGCGCGCGACCGGTTCGTAGGTCGCGCCGTCGCGTCCGAGATGGCTCTGGTACAGGACAAGGTGGCTCAGCGGGAAGGGGGCACTGGCGAGTGCGGCATGGACCGCCAGCCATTCCTCGATCGGAAAGCCGACCCCGGCCGACCGCGCCAGCCGAGCGACGGTGATATGCGGGAGGTAGGCGCGGCGCTCGGGTTCGAGCCCCGCCCGAACGCAGGCCTGGTCGACCTTGCGGTGCAGTGCGGCGAGCGCGTCGTGCGGGGTCACGCCCGCCCACAAGGTATCGGTCCGCCCACGCTTCTCGAACCGGCCGACCCCGGCGAGCGAGACGCTCGGCACCGGCGCGACGACTTGGCTCAAGGCGACCGCGACATCCTCCGCGATCGGCCGCTCGACCTCGCCGATGAAGCGCAGCGTGACATGCAGCTGCTCGTCGTCCTGCCAGCGCGCGGCGGGGACGCCCTCCATGATGTCGAGCAATGCCCGACGGATAGCGGGCGGCGGGCGGAGGGCGACGAACAGGCGGATCATATACTGACCGATGTTAGCCGCCATCCGGGTCGCCGATGCAACCACTCTGCTTGAAAAGCGTCCTGTAAAAGACGATATTCACTGTAACCGGCACCATGCCGGACAAAGGAGCTGATTTCACAATGGCTAACTGGTCTGACCCCCGGCCCCGCGCCGCGCCGTTCGGAACGGCGGCTACGGGCCAGCGTACCGAGGCCTATGATGCTGGCCTCCGGTCGTACATGCTGTCCGTCTACAACTACATGGGCTCGGCAGTCCTGCTGACCGGCGTCGTCGCGATGCTGTTCGCGATGGGTGGCGTCGAGTCCCCCGCCGCACAGGTGTTCATGAGCGGCGGCATCCTGAAGTACGTCATCATGTTCTCGCCGCTCGCGATCGTGTTCGGCATGAGCTACGGCCAGAACAAGATGTCGACCGGCACGATGCAGATGCTCTTCTGGGGCTTTGCCGTGCTGATGGGCCTGTCGATGTCGACCATCTTCCTGGTCTATAGCGGCACGTCGATCGCGGGTGCGTTCTTCGCCACGGCGGCCGGTTTCGCCGGGCTGAGCCTGTACGGCTACACCACGAAGCGCGATCTGTCGGCGTTCGGCACGTTCCTGATCATCGGCGTCGTCGGTCTGCTGGTCGCCAGCATGATCAACATCTTCCTGCAGTCGAGCATGATGCAGTTGGTGATCAGCGCGGTCGGCGTGCTGCTGTTCGCGGGCCTCACCGCCTACGACACGCAGCGTACCAAGAGCCTGTACGCGCAGGTCGCTGGTACGGACATGGTCGGCAAGGTCGTGATCATGGCGGCACTCAGCCTGTATCTCGATTTCATCAACATGTTCATGTTCGTGCTGCGTCTGTTTGGTAGTAGCCGTAACTAACTCCCGCTAAGGGTGTGACGAACGCAGGGCTCGGCGGGACACCGCCGGGCCCTTTTCTTTTTGGCCTTGAGACAGGAATGGGACGCACGATGCGGCTCTCGATCGACGTGCGTCTGGATTACGGGATTACCGGGGACGCCGACGTGCTTCTCCAGATCGAGGCCGCGGCGATGGCCGACCAGAAAATCGAGTCCGAATCGCTGACGATCTGGTCCGACAGTCCGATCCGTGCGGTCCGCGGGGAGGACGGCATTGGCCAGCGCTGTTGGTCGCGCGGGCACGGCCGCTTCACCGCCGAGTACAAGACGATCGTCGCGGTGTCGCGCGAACGCGTCCAGCTCGAGCTGTACCCGGCGACGCCGCCGCGGATGCTCGACGGCGAACTGACGCCGTATCTGATGCCGAGCCGCTATTGCCCCTCCGACCGGTTCGAAGGCTTCGTCGCTCGCGAGTTCGGCGGATTGGAAGGCGGCCCGCTGGCGGCGGCGCTCACCGAATGGGTGCACCAGTCACTCGACTATCGATGCGGATCGAGCAGTGGCGAGACGACTGCGCTCGACACGTTTGCCTCGCGCTCGGGCGTCTGCCGCGATTACTCACATCTGCTGGTGTCGCTCGCGCGCGCCGGCGGGATACCCGCACGGTGCGTGTCCGCTTATGCGCCCGGCGTCGATCCGCCCGACTTCCATGCGGTCGCGGAGTTGTGGCTGGGCGGCGACTGGCGATTGATCGATGCGACGAAGATGGCGACGTGCAGCGACATCGCGCGCGTGTGTGTCGGGCGCGATGCGACCGACATCGCGTTCATGACCGTCTTCGGCCAGGCGTATCTCTGGGAACAGACGGTGCGGGTCACGCCGCTCGATTGAACGCTACTCCTTCCCCCCCTTGTTCTCCCGCGAAGGCGGGAGCCCAGTCTGGATCCCCGCCTTCGCGGGGAAACATGCTACTCCCGGTTCTGGAGAGTAGGCGGCGCACGAGTCCGTGACGACTGTGCAGATCAGGGAAGCCATCAGATTTCGATCTGGCTGCCGAGTTCGACGACTCGGTTCGTCGGGAGGCGGAAGAATTCCATCGCGCTTTCGGCATTGCGCAGCATCCACGCGAACAGCTTCTCGCGCCAGATCATCATGCCGGGCGTGTCCGACGCGAGCAGCGTCTGGCGCGACAGGAAGAAGCTGGTGTCCATCATCTTGAAGTCCGCGCCGCAATTATGGACCTGGCGCAGCGCCGCGGGGACATCGGCATCCTCCATGAACCCGTAGCGCAGGATCAGCCGGTGGAAGCCGCTGCCGAGTTCCTCGCGCACCGCGCGGTCGTGGGCCGGCCAATAGGGCTGGCTGACGATCTTCACGGTCAACAGGATGACGCGTTCGTGCAGCACCTTGTTGTGCTTGAGGTTGTGGAGCAGCGCGTGCGGTACGCCGTCGGACGTCGAGGTCATGAACACCGCGGTGCCCGGCACGCGCGAAGCCGAACTGGCGGCCGAACCGATGAACACCTTTATCGGCATCGCGGCCTCGTGCATCCGGTCGATCATCAGTTGTCGCCCCTTCGACCAAGTCGTCAGGAAGGTGAAGATGATGAAACCGACCAGCAGAGGGAACCAGCCGCCCGCCGGCACCTTGGTCAGATTGGCCGCGAAATAGGCGCCATCGACCGTGAAGAAGATCGCCAGCAACGGGATCGCCGCGATCTTCGGCCAGTTCCACAGGCGGAACAGCACCACGCCGAGCAGGCACGTGTCGATGAACATCGCCCCCGTGACCGCGATCCCGTAGGCGCTCGTCAGGTTGGACGAGGTACGGAAGAACAGCACGAGCAGGATCACCATCACCATCAGCGCGCCGTTGACGAGCGGGATGTAGATCTGGCCGGCGGTCGAGGCGCTGGTGTGCTCGATGCGAAGACGCGGGATGAAGCCGAGCTGGATCGCTTGCTGCGTCACCGAGAACGCGCCGGAGATCACTGCCTGCGAAGCGATCACGGCGGCCATCGTCGCGAGGATGACGAGTGGAAGCTGGAGGCTTTCGGGCGCGAGATTGTAGAACGGGCTGACCAGAGCCTCCCGCCCATCGCGGAACAGCAGCGCGCCCTGCCCCATATAGTTGAGGATCAGCGCGGGCAGCACGAAGAAGAGCCAGGACAGGCCGATCGGCTTGCGACCGAAATGGCCCATGTCGGCATAGAGCGCCTCGGCGCCGGTGACCGCGAGGACGACCGAGCCTAGCGCGAGGAACGCGCGCTCGGGGTCGATCAGGAAGAACTCGACCGCGTAATGCGGCGACAGCGCCCATAGGACGTGCGGCGTCTGGACGATGCTGAGGATGCCGAGCACCGCGATGACGCTGAAATACACCAGCATGATCGGCCCGAAGACAAGCCCGATCCGCGCGGTGCCGCTCTTCTGGACCCAGAACAGCGCGATCAGGATCACGATCACAATCGGCAGGACGAGCCCTGCGAAACTCGGTGCGGCGACGGCGAGCCCTTCGACCGCGGACAGCACCGAGACAGCGGGCGTGATCATGCTGTCGCCGTAGAACAACGCGGTCGCGAACACGCCGAGCAGGATGATCCCGCGACTCCAGCGCTTGGTCTTGGTCTTGCCCGACACCAGCGCGAGCAGCGCGAGACTCCCGCCTTCACCCTTGTTGTCGGCGCGCATGATGATGATGACGTATTTGACGGTCACGACGATCATCATCGACCAGAACATCAGGCTGATGACGCCCATGATGTGCGCCGCGTCGAGCGCCAGCTTGTGGTGGCCGGCAAAGGTCTCGCGGAAGGCGTAGAGCGGGCTGGTGCCGATGTCGCCGAAGACGATGCCGATCGCACCGAAGGCGAGCTTCAGCATGCCGTCGGAATGGTGATGCCCCGTCTCGATATCGAGATTTGCGGGTGGCACGGTCGAGGCCGCGGCGGTCTGGTCGACGCTCACTGGACGGTGAATCGACCCGGAAGTGCAGCAATATTCATCGAATTTCCGATTTCACCCTGTGCCCCGAACGGGCGCAAATAGCATGAGGGGTAGAGGGCGGCAACGGGAGGCCTGGCAACCTGGATTAACCGGGGCTGATCACCCATGTTCTCCTGCGCACGCAGGAGCCCAGGGTGACGCGGGATATCGCTCGTGATCCTGTGTTCCTGCGTGCGCAGGAAGACGTCAGCGGGTGACGACTTCGCGGATCACGAAGTGTGACGCGAGCCGCGTGACACCCGGCAGTTGCGACAGCGTCTCCCGGTGAATGCGTTCAAACGTCTCGCCGTGGCGGATCTCGACGTGGAGCATGTAGTCGGCTTCGCCGCTCATCAGGAAGCATTGCACGACCTGTGGGCAGTCGACGATCTCCGCCTCGAATGCCGCCATCGTCTCCTTGCGCTGATCGCGGAGCGTGACGTTGACGAGGACGATGCTCGGATCGCCCCGCGCCGCGCGCGACAGCACGGCGCGGTAGCCGGTGATCGCGCCGCTTTCCCGCAGTTGCGCGACTCGGCGGTGCGCGGCGCTCGCCGACAAGCCGACCGCGTCGCCCACCTCCGCGCTCGTCAGGTCGGAATTGGCGGCGAGCAGGTCCAGTATCCTGCGCTCGATCGTCATGCTCACGATTATCCCGTTTTGTTGGCGCCAGACGCGATCAGGTTGCGCGTTCGCTAGCCGCTCCGGACGATTTTGCGAACCCTTCCCGCGCGATGCGCGCTAAAAGGCGGCAACGATAATGGAGTGGAAATCATGCGCGTCGGTGTCCCCAAGGAAATCAAGAACCACGAATATCGCGTCGGCCTGACCCCGCCGTCGGTCGCCGAACTGGTCGCCGCCGGCCATGAGGTCGTCGTCGAGACGCTCGCCGGCTCGGGCATCGATTTCGAGGACCAGGACTATATCGACGCGGGCGCGACGATCCTGCCGACCGCCGCCGCGGTGTTCGCCGGCGCCGACATGATCGTGAAGGTCAAGGAGCCGCAGCCGAGCGAGATCGCGATGCTCGAGCCGCGCCACCTGCTGTTCACCTACCTCCACCTCGCCGCCGACAAGCCGCAGGCCGAAGGGCTGATGAAGTCCGGTGCGACCTGCATCGCGTACGAGACGGTCACCGACAACCGCCGCGGGTTGCCGTTGCTCAAGCCGATGTCGGAAGTCGCGGGCCGCATGTCGGTGCAGGTCGGCGCGCATTATCTTGAGAAGGAGCAGGGCGGACGCGGCGTCCTGCTCGGCGGCGTGCCCGGTGTCGCACCGGCCAAGGTCGCGATTCTCGGCGGCGGCGTCTCGGGCGTCAACGCCGCGCAGATGGCGGTCGGCATGCGCGCCGATGTGACGATCTACGACATCTCGAACGACCGCCTCGCCGAACTTGACATGTTCTTCTCCAGCCAGATCAAGACGGCGTATGCGTCGAAGGCCGCGATCGCCGCGGCGGTGAAGAACGCGCATCTGGTGATCGGCGCGGTGCTGGTGCCGGGGGCCGCTGCGCCGAAGCTCGTGACGCGCGAGATGCTGAAGACGATGAAGCGCGGCTCGGTGCTGGTCGACATCGCGATCGACCAGGGCGGCTGCTTCGAGACGTCGCATGCCACCACGCATGAGGACCCGGTGTTCGAGGTCGACGGCGTGATCCATTACTGTGTCGCCAACATGCCGGGCGCCGTCGCGCGGACCTCGGCGTTCGCGCTGAACAACGCGACTCTGCCGTTCGCGCTGAAGCTCGCCAATCTGGGTGCCGAGGCGGCTATGAAGGCCGACCCGCATCTCGCCAACGGGCTGAACGTCTACAAGGGCAAGATCGCGTACAAGGCGGTCGCGGATGATCTAGGTTTACCTTACGAAGCATGGGCCGGCTGATCGGGAACGGATACGGAACACAGGTGTTGGACAGGGGAAAGGAATTTCCGATGTCCGACACCCCGAACCCCAAGTCCGAGCCCTTTTCGAACGCCGAGAAGGACCCGCATGACTGGACGACCGGCGACGAGAAGATGACCGGTGCGCAGGCGAGCTATCTCAAGACGCTGTCCGAAGAGGCGCATGAGGAGTTCGACGATACGCTCACGAAGGCGGATGCGTCGCTTAAGATCGACGAACTTCAGGGCAAGACCGGACGGGGGCAGTAACGCGCCTTTTTAGTTCAGCTTGGTAAGCAGTTGCGTCGTCCCCGCCTCCGCGAGGACGACGCTTTTTTACTAATTATCCGGCTGATCCTGCGTCGCCAAGAACCGATCGAGCAACGCCAACCTCGTCGCGATCTCGCTGCGATACGTGATATTCGCTGGCGTCAACGCCAGTGCCCTCGCCCAGTACGGCCGAGCCGTGGCAAACTCCCCCGCCCGCACATAGGCCAGCCCCAGGAAAAATGGGGGGGCTGGATGCCTCGGTGCGAGCCGCATCGCCTGCTGGAACGCGAACAGCGCTGGCGGTGAAACTTGGTTGTCGTCGTGCGCGGCCAGCGCGTTGGCTAGGCCGGTCCACAACACGAGGCTCCTCGGCGCGACGCGGATGCCGCCGAGCAGGACCTGGACGGCCGCGCGGCGATCCCCGATCCGGGTCATCGCGTCGGCCGCCACCAGATACGCCGCCGCGCCGGTATACCGCTCCAGCATCTGGTCGCGCAGTTCGAGCATTGCGCCATCGTCGGGGGTCGGCGCAAGGCCGGTCGCGACGGGATGCCCTGCGAGCCCCTGTTGCCCCTGCCACGCATACCCTGCCGCACCGAGCATCAGCGCGGACGCGACCATCGACCACAACAG
>JAYVRZ010000402.1:0-4258 GCA_043775965.1 Sphingomonas sp. | reverse complement strand
TTACCGCTTCTCGTACGTCGCGTCGTCGGTTCGGACCCCGGAAACCAAGGGCGCCGCGCATGCGACCGACATTCCGTTCTTCTTCGACACGGCGGCCATCAAATACGGTGCGCAGACCAGTCCCACGGACCGTATGGCGGCGCGCACCGCCAGCCGCTATCTCGTCAACTTCGTGAAGACCGGTACGCCCAACGGCGGCACCCTGCCTCGTTGGCCGGCCTATGCCGATGCGACGCGGCCGATGCTGGACCTCGACGCGCGTGGCGGCGCCACGCTTGTACAGGACGTGGCGCCCTGAACGTCAGTCGCGCGACAGGATGACCGCGGCCCGCGACGCGAACGTGCGCATCGCCGTACAGGTTCACAGCAGGCGCGGCGCTGCCGGATGGTTCTAAACACCCGTATGACTTGTGAAAACTTGTTTATCGGGACACCCGAAAGCTAACAATCCGACTGTTGCATCGGTTTTGGACCAATTACAGCTCACTCATGACTCATAACCTTCCCCATGGGCATACCGCCTTGGAAAACCTGGCAAAGATCCTGGAGACGTTGCAGCTCTCGCTCGCCGCCGCCGATGAGGCCGACGAGCATAACCTTGCCGCCCATATTGCGCTTGCGGTGCATCATGCGGAGCAACGTCAGCTTGCGTTGACGAGGGATTGATGTTCAATTTGGCATGGTCGCCGCGCCGTGCACGATCGATTTGCAGGAGCCCTCGCGTGGATCATACTCGGCAAGCCTTGACCGCGGAGCGCCTCCTGAGGATGCGGGCGCTGCGCTGGGATTATTTCCGCGGCGACATCTTCGACGAGCATGGGTGGAACGCGCTGCTGATCCTGTTCATCGCCGAAGCGCGCGGCCGGTCGATGACTGGCGCGCAGGTCGTGACCGAGTGCGGCGCCCCCGAAAACGTCGGTTCGAGCTGGTTGCTGCATCTGTCTGCCGAGCAACTCATCCGCGAGGATGAGGGCAACGTGATGTTGACCGATACGACCCGCGCCGAGCTGTCGGAGTATCTGACGCAGGTGACGCACATGTTCAACGATTCGCCCGATCCGGTCGCGGGACAAAGCACCGCGCGCGCGTAAACCTGTGTTCGGTCTTGCGAGGTAACCGGTGTCAATGATATCGCTATCGGTAACGAACGATGACCGCAGGTCGCGAGATGGGAGGATGACGACGCGCATTGCCGCGTGACCGTGCATCGATGCCGTCGTGACCGGTTGCCATCGCGCGCATGGCCCGAGAGGATGACAGCATGGACTATAACCGCCGCGACGCCTTCGGCCTCGCGCTTGCAGGCGGCGCCGTCGCGCTGGTCCCCGTCCGATCCGCTGCAGCGACGCCACTCTCCAAAGACTGTCCGGCCCGCTCCGACGAGGAGTGGAAGCGTGGCTTCGACGGACAGCGCATTGCCGATCTCGGCGATGGCCGGTTCCTCAACCCGCTGATCGCCGGGGACCATCCCGATCCCGCCATATTGAAGGATGGCGCCGACTATTACATGACCTTCTCCAGCTTCGATTCCTATCCTGGGCTGACGATCTGGCACAGTCGCGACCTGGTGAACTGGCAACCGCGCAAGGCCGCACTGACGCGCAACATCGGCTCGGTCTGGGCCGTCAGCCTCGAGAAGCACGACGGCCGGTATTTCCTCTACATCCCGGTCAAGGCGAACCCGAACACGACCTACGTGATCTGGGCCGATCATATCGACGGGCCCTGGTCGGACCCGATCGACCTCGCGCTTCCGAACCACATCGATCCCTGCCACGCAGTCGGGGAAGACGGATCGCGCTGGCTGTTCCTGTCGGGCGGCGACCGGATCCGGCTTTCCACCGACGGGCTGTCCACGGTCGGCAAGGTCGAGCACGTCTATGATCCGTGGCGCTACCCCGACACCTGGGACGTCGAGGGGTTCAGCCCGGAGGGACCCAAGATCGTCCGCCACGACGGCTGGTTCTACATGATCACGGCTGTCGGCGGCACTGCGGGCCCGCCGACCGGGCACATGGTGATCGTCGCCCGCTCGCGCTCGATCCACGGGCCCTGGACGAACGATCCTGCCAACCCGGTGGTGCGAACCGTCAGCACCGACGAGAAATGGTGGTCGCGTGGTCATGCCAGCCTCGTCGAGGCACCGGACGGCAGCTGGTGGTCGGTCTACCACGGCTTCGAAAACGGCTATTGGACGCTCGGCCGCCAGGCGCTGCTCGACCCGATCCGCTGGACCGCGGACGGCTGGTTCGCGATGACCGGCGGCGACCTGTCCAAGTCCCTGCCCAAGCCCCAGATTAAGCCCCTGCCGACCCCAACGCACGAGCCGCACGGGGGCAAGCCGGTCCCGCACGGCCAGCCACTATCGGACGATTTCCGCACGCTGCAACTTGGCAGCAAATGGAATTTCTTCCGCCCCGGCCCCGGCGAACGCGATCGCGTGCGGGTCGAGAACGGCGCGCTGGTCATGAAGGCGACCGGGACCGCACCGATTGATTCCTCGCCGCTGATGGTGATCGCCGGCGACCAGGCCTACAGCTTCGAATGCGACGTCGAGATCGCACCGGGCGGCACCGCCGGGCTCGTGCTGTTCTACGACGACAAGCTCTATTGCGGACTGGGTTTCGACGAGACGCGCTTCGTCACGCATCAATACGGCGCGGAACGCGGGCGTCCGGCCAATCCGTACGACCGCCGCATGCGAATCCGGATCACCAACACGCGCCACATCGTCGCGATCCACACCAGCGTCGACGCAGGCAGGAGCTGGCAGCGCTTCGACCGCGGCATGGAGGTCTCCGGCTATCACCACAATGTTCGCGGCGGTTTCCTCATGCTGCGGCCCGGCCTCTATTCGGCAGGCCAGGGCGAGGCACGCTTCCGAGACTTCCGGTTCAAGGCGTTGTGAGCATTTTGCCGGTCTGGATTCCGACCGATGCCGTCCGACGCATTCGGCATGGCACCGGCCGCAACCCCATTGCCTATCGCCAGAGTAGGAATATCATCCTCCCGAAAGTCGCGCGGTTTCGAGTCGAACGTCCAACAGGATTGCGACGGCCACGGGTCGAATGGGAGAGATGCCATGACCGACGGTTGCCCTACCTCGATCGATCGCCAGCATGCGCTGTTCGTCACGGTCGACGGCGATCCGCCGCTGGTCTCGCAGACGCCGCAGGTCGCGCTGGACCTCTCCAAATTCCAGAGCGGCCGCTGGGCCCTGCAGCTCGATTCGCTGCTCGCCCGTCGCCGCGAGCCTGTGGTCGTTCTTGCGCAGGGTGTCGCGTGCCTGGCGGTCGCATGGTGGGCGCAATTGTCGCCGCGCAGCTATCTGGCCGCGGTGCGAGGTGCCGTGTTCCTGTCGCCGCTCAATATCGGGTTCGGGCAGGACGGCATCGCCGCCGCGGCACGCCTGGGACCTTCGACCCGGCTCCCCTTCCCCTCGATCGTCGCCAACACCGCCTATCCGTTCAGGGATCGGCTACTCGTACTTGCCGATAGCTGGGGCAGTCATCTCGTCGAACCGGACGCCATCGCGGCCACGACGCCGACCAACCGCCGTGCGCCACGTAGCATCGACGAGTCGCGTCTGATCGATCTTCTGCCGCTGTTCGACGGCAATCCAGGACCCGCGTTCGCCATGCCCGACGTGCAAACCGTGGTCGGCAGCCACCCGCGGTAACGGTCGCCGGTCGGGCCGCGGGATCGCAAATACAGGTCCGCCCGATCGAACGGGCGGACCTGTTTATGTCACTTGCCGCGCAGCGTGTTCAGCAGCGCAAGACCGACGACGCCGACCAGTGCCGCAGTGGCATAGGGACGCGCCTGCGCGAAGCCCTTGGCCTTTTCGATGGTCGGGCCGGGGTTCGAGAACACATCCTTGGCGGCACCGGCTAGCTGCTTGGCGTTGCCCGCGATCTGGTCGGCGACGCCTTCGCTCTGCAGCGACGTGTTGCCGGTCGCGTTGCCCAGCGCTTCCTTGATGTTGCCGCCGAGGTCCTGGCCTTCGCCCTTCAATGTCGTGGTATTCACAGCGCCTACTCCGATTACGCGTCCGCCATGGACGCAACGGGATCGAAACGATCATCGCGGCAGATGGGTCCGCGGCTTCGACCGTCTCGATCACGAAATTGTTACAGGCTTCGGAGCTGACCCGCTTTTCGCCACAGATCAGGCCATGACCGTGTCCAGCGCGACGCAGAATGCCTTCATCTCCGCCGCCGAGCCGACCGTCACGCGCGACACCGTCGGCCAGATCGGC
>JAYVRZ010000401.1:0-8371 GCA_043775965.1 Sphingomonas sp. | reverse complement strand
GATGTCGCCGATGTCGCCGATGTCGCCGATGTCGCCGATGTCGCCGATGTCGCCGATGTCGCCGATGTCGCCGATGTCGCCGATGTCGCCGATGCCGAGTGCTGGATACCCGACATGGTTGCACGCGGTGAGCTTCGACCGCTCCGCGATCCCAGCGCCACGGGCATCAACGATCCCTGAAACCAAGCTTATGTACGTTTTCTTGTTATGTTGTTACTCAACACCCGCTCTGTATTCTGGCTGAATCGGCATTGTTCATCGGCTATATCCGGGTACGCTGCTGAATACTGCCGCGGCTTTACCCCCTTTACCGGCAACAGTGGCATGACCTGATGAGCGGGACCGTGCTGTTGTTAAAAAGACCATCATCATCCGATCCACAAAGATTGTCCGGACTTCTTCGATGTTGCCCAAGCGCGGCGAAAGGAAGCGGCGGAAAGGCGCGAGGTATAGCCTGCCCTTGCCACATTGCCTTGCCTTGGCTCGGCGGCTGGTCGGGGTAGACCGACCTCGACCAGCCGCGTCAACGCAACTCTGGCCCGACGGACACGACTCTTTAGCGTGCCTTGAGTGACGTTCAACACCCTGGCGGCCGAAACGTAATCCAGTCCCTCCAGCGCGATCGCGCTGAGCGCCAAGCGCTGATCAGTTGGCAAGTGATCGATTGCCTCGAGCACGGCTTTTAGTTCAGCCCGCTCATATTGATCGGCGTCAGTGGCCATTAGGCGATCGACGATAATATCGTCGAGATCGACAATATTGCGGGACTGACGCATTTGCGTCAGGAACAGGTTGCGCAGGATTGTAAAAGTCCACGCTTTGAGGTTGGTGCCTGGCTGGAAACTACGCCGCGCGGACCACGCTCTGGTCAGCGTATCTTGCAGCAAATCGTCCGCTTTCACCGGATCGCGGGTTAGCCGGAATGCACGGCGGTGCAGCGGCGGAGCAATATCCATCAGCGCCTTGCCGAAGGCTGCATCGACGTCGGCGTTTGGAATCAACGCCGGTTCGACATTTTCCGATGCTGCGTTCATCAGTGCGCGGCTCCCGCTTCGACCACGCGCGTCGGCCGCGCGGATAGCCAGATGATCATCGCCGATCCAGCGAAGACCACCGCCGATAGATAGAAGAGCTGGTTGACCGCCAACGCATAGCTTTCCTGCGTGACCAGGAGCTCAATCGTGCCGCGGATCTGATCCAGCGAGAAACGGCCGGCCTGCATCGCCTGGCTGGTCGCATCGCTGTTGAGCTTCGAGACGATTTCGCTGCGCGCGACGACGGCGGAATTGGCGTAGAGCGTCGTCGATATCGACGTGCCGATGGCGCCGGCGAGCGTGCGCAGAAAACTCATCACGCCGGCCGCGGATGCGGTCTCCTCGGGCTCTACCGCGGCGAGTGCGATGGTGGTCAGTGGAATGAAGAAGAAGGGCACGCCGAAGCCCTGCAGGAGCTGCGGCAACGACAGGCTCCAGAAGTCCGCCCCGCTGGTCCAGTGCACGCGGAGCAGCGATGTCACGGCCAGCCAGAGGATCCCGAAGCACACCAGCCCGCGCGGATCAACCTTCTCGATCAATTTGGCGACCACCGGCGACATGACAACCGCGCCGACGCCGGTGAAGGCGGTTACGTAGCCGGCATAAGTCGCAGTATAGCCCAGGCTTGACTGGAGCCATTGCGGGATCAACACGGCCGAGGCGAAGAACGCGGCAAAGGTGAAGGCCAGGCTGCTCACCGCGACCGTGAAGCTGCGATGGCGAAACACCCGCAGATCTACGATCGGCGCCTTGTCGGTCATTTCCCAGGCGACGAACAGGGCCAGACCGACCGCGGCGGTAACGGCGAGGCCGACGATGAAGCCGTTCTGGAACCAGTCATGCTCGCGCCCGAGGTCGAGCATGATCTGGAGCGCACCGATCCACACGATCATCAGAACGAGTCCGACCGTGTCGACACCGATCTTCTGCGTACGGCTCTCCGCCGAGCCCAGCACACGCAACGCGCCGAAAACGCAGATCGCGACGATCGGAACATTGATGAAGAAGATCCAGTGCCACGAGAAGTTGTCGCTGAGCGTACCGCCCAGGATCGGCCCAAGGACCGGCGCCACCACCGTCGTCATCGCCCACATGCCCATCGCCTGGCCGTGCTGCTCCTTGGGAAAGACTCGCAGCAGGAGCGTCTGGCTGAGAGGCATCAGCGGTCCGCCGCAGAAGCCCTGGCCGACGCGGCAGACGACGATCATCGTCAGGCTGGTCGACAGGCCGCACAATATGGAGAAAATCTCAAAGCCGATCATGCTGAAGACGAAGGTGCGGACCATGCCGAACCGGCCCGAAAGCCAGCCGGTCAACGGCACGCAGATCGCCTCGGCGACCGCATAGGACGTGATGATCCAGGTCCCCTGGCTTGAGGAGATGCCCAGCGATCCCGCGATATGCCCAACCGACACGTTAGCGATGGTGGTATCGAGCACGACTATGAAATTGCTAAGCGCCAGGACAATGCCTGCTAGGATCAGCGTCGCGCCCGTCAAAGGCTTGAAATCGTCGTCGAGCGCCATGGCGGCCATACTCCTTGCTGGCGTCACGCGACGCCGTCTGGGCGTTCTGGGATAAGGCCGGTCGGGCAGCGCGTGCGGGGACTAATGGCCCCGGGAAAGTGGGCGTTACGGTTTGTCCGTGTCGATCCTGACGGTCATCGACAGGCCGACGCGCAACGGGTGCGCGGCGAGCTCCTTCGGATTCAGCGCGACCCGCACCGGCAGGCGCTGCACGACCTTGATCCAATTGCCGGTCGCGTTCTGCGCCGGGATCAACGCGAAAGCCGATCCCGTTCCACCGGAGAAGCCGACGACACGCCCGTGATATTCGATGTCGTCGCCGTATAGATCGGCGGTCAGTTTGACGGACTGGCCCGGCATCACCTTCGCTAGCTGGCCTTCCTTGAAATTGGCATCGACATAGGCTTGCGAGACCGGGACGATGCGCATCACGGTAGCCCCCGGCGCAACGCGCTGACCAATCTGAACATTGCGATTGGCGACGACACCATCGATCGGCGCGCGGATCACCGTTCGGGCAAGGTCCAGCCGAGCCTGCCGCACGCGCGCCTCCGCTGTCAGGACGTCGGGCGCTGTGTTCGTCGTCGTGCCCTGTATCAGCGCATCGTTGGCGGCAAGGCTGCCCGCCGCTGCACCGCGCTGGGCACCGGCCTGCGTGACGGCCGCCCGCGCCTGTTCGAGCGTAGCGCGCGCGCCGGCGAGCGCGTTGGTAGCGCTGGTCAGTTCGTCGCCCGAGACAGCCCCGTTCGGAGCAAGTTTATGCCGACGGTCGAAATCGACCTGTGCCTTGGCATAGCCAGCCTTCGCTGAAACCAATTGCGCGCGCGCACTGAGAATTTCGGCCCGACGCGCTTCGACCTGCGCCGACAATGCGGTGCTGGTGGCCGATGTCTGGCCGAACTGGCGCCGGGCCTTGGCAAGATCGGCCTCTGCGGTAGCGAGCGTGAGTTGCACGTCGCTATCGTCCAGCCGGATCAGCACGTCGCCACGTTTCACCGCGTCAGTATCGGCCTTGAGCACGGCGATCACCTGACCCGACACCATCGGTGTCACCTGTGCGGTATCGGCGCCGACATAAGCATTGTCGGTCTCGACATAATGGCTCCCTACGAGCGCGTACCAGCCGCCATAGCCGGCCCCGGCCAGCAGCACGATGCCGGCGATACCCGTCAGCAGGGCCCTGCGCTTCTTGGTTGGTGGGGGCGTGCCATCTTCCGGCGGCTGAAGCCGATCCGAGGCGTTGGGCTCGGGTGCGTCAGCGTCGAACGCGCGGGCGGAATCGGCATCAGCCATGGGTCTGGTCCTTGTTGATCTGGGCTGTGGCGGCGGCGGTTGCGTCGGGAGACGAGAATCCGCCGCCCAGTGCCCGCACGAGAGCGATGTCGAGGGCTAAGGTGCGCGCCTGCAGATCGGCGACGGAACGCTGCGACTGAAGCGCGCGATCCTGCGCGGTGAGTACGTCGACGAAGCGCGACAGCCCGCCTTCATAGCGCTGGCGCGCGACTTCGTAGGCGGCTTGCGCATCGGCCAGTGCTTGGCGCTGTTCGGCTAGCTGCACGCTGACCGCGCGCTGACTGGCGACCGCATCGGCGACCGCGCGATACGCATCGGTGACGGTGCGATCGTAATTCGCCACCGCCTCGTTATAGCTCGCCCGCGCGCTGCGATATTTGCCTTGCAGTTCGCCGCCACGAAAGATCGGCAGGCTGATCGCGGGTGCGGCGCTGCCGAACGACGATCCGCTCTTGAACAGATCGCCAAGTCCCAGCGCCTGCAGGCCAATCGTTGCGTTTAATTGTATCGACGGGTAGAAATCGGCGCGCGCGACCTTGATCCGGCTGGCCTCGGCTTCGACCCTCGTCCGGGCGGCAACGATATCGGGGCGGCGCCCGATTAGGTCGGTCGTGGCGTCGGCGGGGAGGCCCCGGCTGGCGAGGGTAATTTGCGGGGCGACGATCGACAGACCGCGATCCGGTCCCTTGCCGAGCAAGGCGGCAAGGCGGTTGCGGGTCAGGGCGATCTGTTCGTCGGTCGCCGCCAGGTCGGCGCGCGCGGCCGGAACCGCGGCTTGTGCCTGTTTTAGTTCGGCCCGCGTATCGAGGCCCGTCGCAACACGGTCGCTGGTTAGCTGCACGGTCTGCGCACGCACATCGAGCGCACGCACCTGCACCGCGCGTTCGGCGAATAATTTGGCGAGGTCGGCGTAGCCATCGGCGACGTTGGTCGACAGCGTTAGCATGGACTGCGCGAAATCGAGCCGGGCTGCATCGGCATCCGAGCGCGCGGCCGCATAAGACGCTTTGTTCCGCCCCCATAGATCGAGATCGAAGCCGAGATCGGCGTCAATTCGCCCGGTGTCGTTCCACCCCTTCGGCACGAACGCTGCCGGGATGCCATTGTTGGAGCTTTGCTTGGTCACGCCAGCGCTGCCCGTGGCATCGAGCGTCGGCATCCTCGCTGCCCCGATCTGCTGAGCATAGGCATTGGCCTGGCGGACGCGAGCGATGGCAGCCGCGAGATCAGGCGAGCCGGCTAGTGCCTCGGCGATCAGCGCGTCGAGTTGCGCATCGCCATAGCCGTGCCACCACGCCTGATCGGGCCAGGCGGCGGTGGCATCGCGGTCTGTCACCGCGAAGCTACGGTCGGACGCATACGCTGTCGGTGGCGCCATTTTTGGCGCCGACCCGAGATTTGGAACTGTCGCGCACGAAGATAGCAACAGAATGCCGAATGGCACTGCGATACGTATTGCTGTCGAGAGTATACATGTCATGGGCAAAACCGTACTGTAGGGTTCACCTCTGAGCTAAACATCGAACTTTGGCTTGTCAATGCAAAGGTGTACTGGATGGTTCATTTATGAAAACAGATACGGCGTCTGCCCCGGTGGGCAAGCGCGCGACCGGCAAGCAGGAGCGGCGCGCCGCTATCGTCGCCGCCGCCCGTCAGTCATTTCTCGAAAATGGCTATGCCGCGACGTCAATGTCGGGTTTGCTCGCGACCTTGGGCGGGTCGAAGGCGACGCTGTGGAGCTATTTCCGGTCCAAGGAGGAGCTGTTCGCGGCAGTTATCGAGGAGCTGACTCAGGCCTTCAGTGAGAAATTGGAAAGCGAACTGCTCTCTTCGGGTGACGATATCACGGCAACTATCGTTATGTTCTGTCGCAGACTCATGGACCGCATCGTTAGCGCAGATGGCTTGGCAACATGGCGGTTGGTAGTATCGGAAAGCGGGCGTTTCCCAGAAATAGGCCAGATCTTCTATGAGCGCGGGCCGCATCGCATCGCGAGACTTTTAGTCAGCTACCTAGATCGTTATGTCGTGGAAGGCCAGCTAGAAATTAGAAGTACAGCGGAATTGGCGGAGCTCTTGATCGATCTGTGCATGGCACAGCAAACAAAACTACTTCTAGGTGTTGGGCGTTTCGATAAAGAAATATTTGTAGAGAAACACGCCCTATATTTCGTTGATCTATTTCTTGTTAAGAGGTCCGGCCAAGTTATTTGACAGTTTGGCGGCGGCATCATTGAACAAGGTATCTGTCCCCGGCGCTGCATCAGAGTCGCAGGCATCAAGATAGTCCCAGATCGCCGTGTGGTCCTAGGCCAACCGGATGGGCATCGCGTTGACCCATCCGGTTGCCAGGCCCAGAATCAGACGGCCAAGGCCGAGATCTCCTGCCCTGCATCGGCGATCGCGCGCTTGCGCTGCTCAGGCCCGACCGCAATGCCTTCAGCAGCAACAACGTCGATATTCTCGATGCCGATGAAGCCGAACACGACGCGCAGATACGTCTCTGCGTGCTCGAAGGCCTGCGTCGGTGAACCGGGGCCGTAGAAGCCACCACGCGCAACCGCCAGGATAAGTCTCTTGCCGCCCATCAGGCCCTCAGGACCATTCGCTCCATAGCGGAAGGTCTGACCCGCAACGAGGATACGATCGAGCCATGCCTTGAGCTGGCTCGCGATCGAAAAATTATAAAACGCGACCCCGATCACGACGATGTCCGCGTCCAGAAACTCCTGAAGCGCAGCGCCACTGGTTACCAGATCTGCTTTCAGCTCGGGAGCATGGTCGCCCTCAAAGCTTTGTGCCGCAGCAAGGTACGCGCCTGACAAGTGCGGGACCGGCGCATCATCAAGATCGCGATACGTGACCTCGAGGCCGGGAGCCGTCGCTTTTAGCTTTGCAACGATGTCGCCGGAGAGTTTTTTGCTGACCGAGTTTTCGCCGAGGATACTGGAATCGATGTGTAGAAGTTTCACGGTAATTTCCGGTTCTTATTTGTGACCGGGGTTATGATATGGTCCTTTGAACGCTCCACAAGGAGGCACATTTTGCATACCGGAGGCACACATAAGTGACCGCTCATCCCCACGAAGAGTCCGACTGCCGGAGGGCAAGCGAGGTATTGTCTCGCGTCGGCGACAAGTGGAGTGTTCTTGTCGTGATGCAACTCGCAGTCGCTCCAAGCCGCTTCAACGAGTTGAAGCGCACGATCGGGAGCATTTCGCAGCGGATGTTGACCCTTACGTTGCGCGGGCTCGAACGCGATGGCTTGGTCACGCGGACCGTGACGCCGAGCATCCCGCCGCGTGTCGATTACGAGCTGACGGAGCTTGGCCGATCCCTTCAAGAACCAGTGCAGGCGTTGGGAGCGTGGGCCTTTGCCAACATCGACGTAATAGATTCTGCTCGAGGGCGCTTCGATCAGCGTCTCCAGCAGACCGACCAGCGGTGAGGACATAGAAGGCCCCTGTGCATTATTCGGACACAGATTCACGGTAGCGGTTTGACGACCAGCGGCATGAAGCCGTTGGCGTCGGGGCGTGACTGTCAACGGCGGAGCAAAACCAGGCCAGCGTGGCGGAGTAAAAGCAGGCCACTTGAGGCGCGCGCTGACGATATGAAAAGGGCCCCGATCGGGGCCCTTTTCATATCGTTGCCGTCATCGGTCTGGCGGTCGGGGCGATAGTATCTCGCCGGTGTCCGGGTCGGACAGGACACTGGCCTGGTTTTGCTCCGCCCCGCGTCGTCGGCGTCCGGTGGACTGCTTCAGGCGATAGCTGTCGCCGTTCATGGTCAGGATGGTGGCGTGGTGGGTGAGCCGGTCGAGCAGCGCGCCGGTCAGGCGCTCGGAAGCGAGCACCTGCGTCCAGTCTTCAAATGGCAGGTTTGACGTGACCCCCGTTTTTTCCTCCAGTTAGAGCTAGAGTCCGCCCCCGGAAGAAGGGACGGACAGATGAAGCGGAAGCAGTTTTCGGAAGAGCAGATCATCGGCATCCTGAAAGAGGCCGAGGCTGGCGCGGTGGTGACGGATCTGTGCCGACGGCACGGGATGTCGAGCGCGACCTACTACGCCTGGAAGGCTAAGTTTGGCGGCCTGGAGGTGTCCGATGCGAAGCGGCTCCGGGCGCTTGAGGAGGAGAACGGCCGGCTCAAGCGGCTGTTGGCGGACACGATGCTCGACAACGCAGGTCTGAAGGACCTGCTGTCAAAAAAATGGTGACGCCCGCCGCGAAGCGGGAAGCGGTCGCGTATCTCCAGACGGCGCTGGGGATGAGCGAACGGCGGGCGTGTGCTGTCGTCGGGGCGGATCGCAAAAGCATGCGGTATCGCTCGTGCCGATCAGATGATGGCGACCTGCGGTCGCGATTGCGCGAGCTGGCGCAGCAGCGCCGGCGGTTCGGCTATCGGCGGTTACACATCCTGCTGCGCCGGGACGGCATCACGATCAACCGCAAGAAGACCCAGCGGCTCTACCGCGAGGAAGGGCTGACGGTGCGTCGCCGGAAGGGACGAAAGCGCGCC
>JAYVRZ010000400.1:0-1661 GCA_043775965.1 Sphingomonas sp. | reverse complement strand
GCGCTCGCCGGTATAGGGATTGTCCCAGAAATCGAGCGGATCGCCCGTCACGGGATCGGTATAGAATACGACCTCCTTCGACATCCGGTCGTAATTGCCGTCCGGGCGGCGGACCACGCGGATCGTGCTGAACACCTCGAAGCCCATCAGCGTGCGCACTGCTTCGCCGGGACGAACACCGTTGATCGTCCCCGAACAACGCCCATAGACTTGCCGTCCGTCGGTATGTGCTTGCAGTCGGGCGGCCTGCTCGCGGTTCCATTGGGGATCGTTGAACGGCAACGCCTTGCTTGTGCGCTTCGCAGCACCGATGGCTGGTAACGCGATCAGCGCTCCGGCAAGGGTGGCGGCTCCCAGACCGATTGCACTGCGACGGTTTGTGCTGAAGCTTTTGCGGTCCATAATAATTTTCTCCCTCATGCCTTTCCCAGCACGCTCAGTGCGGCAAGGGCAGTGTTCTCGGCTGATTCACACGCGCCTTCCATGCCAGCATGGACGCGGCAGAGGTGCTCTCCGGCAAAATGCAGCGCTCCGGCCGGCTCGCCGATGATCGTGCCGTATTCAGTCAGTCCGCCCGGTTGATAAACCGCGATATGACCGCGTTGAAGCGGATTGGCCGCCCAGTTTTGGACATGGGTCGGAACGATTGCTTTGGCCAGAGACGGCCGCAGTTTTACCAGCTCGGCGTGAACCTCGATCGCGATCGCTTCATCGGTTAGCGTCTTGTAGCGATCGATCCCTCGGCCATTGATATACGACCAGGCAAAGCCCAGCGGTTCGGTGGCCGACGGTGTGTGGAGCAGCATTTCGGCGGGGCCATCGGTCCACATGGCCTTGGCCAAACCGTCTTGCTCCCAATAGGGCGCGGCGATCTTGTAGAAAACCTGGATCAGTTGGCTATAGGGTAGCTTGGCCAGCGCCGCCTTCTGACGCGGGTCCATCGGCGCGTCGATTTTCACGTTGCCCAGCGCCGAAGCCGGTATCGTGCAAATTGCCAGCCGCGCGTTGTAAGCCGATCCGTCGGCACAGGTCACATCGACGCCGTCTTTGCGCGCAGTGATTTGCTTGACGATCTTGTTAAGCGCGACCGGTGACTTGAGCGACTTGGCCATTGCATCGGTCAAGGCGCTCGTTCCGTCCTTGACCACATGATAGGATCCGTTCTTGCCCTCCCAAGCGTAATAATGGTTCTTGCGCAGGAAATCGAGTGCGCTGGCGCTATCGAGTGAGTAGGCGGGGGTCGTCACGTCGAGCATCCGCAGCGCTTCGTTAGAGGCCCCCTTGCTGGCGAGATATTGGCGCAAGGTCATGCGATCGAGCGACAGGAATTGCGGCTTCTGCCAATCCTCGGGCGAAACGAACGGATCGTCCTTAAGCAGGTAGTGCATCAACAACGCCAGCGGCAGGAACTGCTTCTCGTCGCCGCGCAGATGGTTCATCGGCGAAGTCGCCCAAGGAGTGGCGTTCGGCTTTTGCCCGCTCACACTGACAGAGAACGGCGGCAGATGGGTTTCAGCGCTGGCCCCAGCGGTGGGGGAGACGAGTTCCACACTAAGCTCGCTGGCGGTGCCGCGCACCCGGCCATAGCCGAAACCGATTTGGGTGGCGCCCATCTCCGGTCGACCGGGAATGTCATATTTTGTCCAGCACCGCCCGCCGAC
>JAYVRZ010000399.1:0-10598 GCA_043775965.1 Sphingomonas sp. | reverse complement strand
CAGACACGCGCGCGCCAACGCGGCGCGGCCGTATCCGCGCCATCTCGTCGTCGATGACGTCGCAGATCAAGGGCATGAACCAGGGCATCCGCAACGCCAACGACGGCATCTCGATGGCGCAGACCGCCGAGGGCGCGCTCGACGAGGTCAGCAACAACCTGCAGCGCATGCGCGAATTGGAAGTTCAGAAGGCCAACGGCACGTATTCGGCGAGCGACATCACCAACATCAAGTCCGAGCAGGACGCGCTCGCCAAGCAGATCACCAACGTGCTGACGAACACCAAGTTCAACGGCGTTGCGCTGTTCGACGGCAGCGCCGGCACTGGCGGCACCGTGAAGATCCAGGCTGGCGCAAACGCCAACGATTCGATCGATCTCAACCTCGGCGCCAACCTGAAGGCGGCGACGGGTGTCGTGACGGTCGTGACCGCGGCGGGCGCTGGCGCCACGTCGGGTACCATTCTGGCGGACTACGACGATGCGCTCGCCACGGTCTCGAACCGTCGCGCTTCGCTCGGCGCATCGCAGAACCAGCTGCAGTCGGCGGTCAACAACCTGACCTCGAACGCGACCAACCTGTCGGACGCCAAGAGCCGCATCGAAGACACCGACTTCTCGGCGGAGACGACCGCGCTCGCCAAGGCGCAGATCCTCAGCCAGGCATCGACAGCTATGCTCAGCCAGGCGAACCAGAGCCAGCAGAGCGTCCTCAAGCTCCTTGGCTGATCCAGTCTTGGCGCTGGCACCGCCCCCCTAGGGTGACGGCGCCGATCGAGTGGCTACCAACGCTGCACTAAAGTTCGAAGACCCCGGTGGCACGGTGCCCCCGGGGTCTTCGTCGTGTCGCGCGATCACGGACGGCAAACTACTGTAAATCATAGAAAAATACGGCAAGAATTGGCCGGTTCGGCTTAAGTCCGGCGGGAACCTGCCGTTACTTCTTATGGCGGCACGGCCCTTCGCCACGGGGGCGGCGGGGATCGCCGAAGATCACTGGAGTTCAACATGACTGTCATCGGCACCAACATCTCGGCGCTTCGCGCTACCAACGCCTCGACCAAGGCATCCGGCCTGCTCGCCACCTCGATGGAGCGCCTGTCGACCGGCAAGCGCATCAACTCGGCCAAGGACGACGCCGCCGGTCTCGCCATCTCGTCGTCGATGACGTCGCAGATCAAGGGCATGAACCAGGGCGTGCGCAACGCCAACGACGGCATCTCGATGGCGCAGACGGCAGAGGGCGCGCTCGACGAGGTCAGCAACAACCTGCAGCGTATGCGCGAACTGGAAGTGCAGAAGGGCAACGGCACGTATTCGACGAGCGACAAGGCGAACATCTCGTCCGAGCAGAATGCGCTCGCAACGCAGATCGCCAACGTTCTGAAGAACACCAACTTCAATGGCGTGAAATTGTTCGACGGCAGCGCGGGCGCCGCGACCAACGGCAAGGTTGCGATCCAGGCGGGCGCCAACGCATCCGACTCGATCACGCTGGATCTGGGCGGCGATCTGTCGGCCGCCTATGCCGCGACCGGCAATAGCGGCGTCGGCACGGTCGTGACCACGGCGGCTAACGTAACCACTGCAGCAGGCACGATCGACGATTACGACAAGGCCATCGCAGGCGTCTCGAACCGTCGTGCATCGCTCGGCGCCTCGCAGAACCAGCTGCAGTCGGCGGTCAACAATCTGACCTCGAACGCGACCAACCTGTCGGACGCCAAAAGCCGCATCGAGGACACGGATTTCTCGGCCGAGACGACCGCGCTCGCCAAGGCGCAGATCCTCAGCCAGGCCTCGACCGCGATGCTCAGCCAGGCCAACCAGAGCCAGCAGAGCGTCCTGAAACTGCTTCAGTAATCCGCTTGCCGACGCTGGCACCGCCCCCCAACGGGTGTCGGCGTCGGTCGGATCCGCCTCGCCCCGCGCGAGGCGGCATGAACCTCGGTGGCTTCGGCCGCCGGGGTTTTCTTGCGTCCGACTACTGTCGGGTGCGTGCAAGCGCTTATGAACCATAAGAAAATGGCTGCCATAACCGCTTAAGTTTCGCGCGATGCCGCCGTTACTGATGGTGACGGCTCGGCCTTCGCCACGGGGGCGGCGCGGATCGTCGAAGACCACGGAGATATTCATGACTGTCATCGGCACCAACATCTCGGCGCTTCGCGCCACGAATGCCTCGACCAAGGCATCGACCATGCTCGCGACCTCGATGGAGCGCCTGTCGACCGGCAAGCGTATCAATTCGGCCAAGGACGATGCAGCGGGTCTTGCGATCTCGTCGTCGATGACGTCGCAGATCAAGGGCATGAACCAGGGCGTGCGCAACGCCAACGACGGTATCTCGATGGCGCAGACCGCTGAAGGCGCACTCGACGAGGTCACCAACAACCTGCAGCGTATGCGCGAGCTCGAAGTGCAGAAGAGCAACGGCACCTATTCGACCAGCGACATCGCCAATATCAAGACCGAGCAGGATGCGCTCGCCAAGCAGATTTCCAACGTGCTTACGAATACCAAATTCAACGGCGTTGCTCTGTTCGGCGGCGGCGCGACGGCGGCGGCGGACAAGAAGGTGACGATTCAGGCTGGCGCAAACGCGAGCGATGCGATCGAGCTGAACCTCGGCAGCAGCCTCAGTGCAGTGGCAACCGGTTCGGGCACCGCCGGGTTGGCTGGCGGCGTGGGCTCAGTCGTTGATTCGACCACGACCGTGGGCACAGTCGTCGCCGCAGGTACGCTGCAGAATTACGACGACGCGATCTCGCTCGTCTCGAACCGTCGTGCATCGCTCGGCGCGTCGCAGAACCAGCTGCAGTCGGCGGTCAACAACCTGACCTCGAACGCGACCAACCTGTCGGACGCCAAGAGCCGTATCGAGGACACCGACTTCTCGGCCGAGACAACCGCGCTCGCCAAAGCGCAGATCCTGAGCCAAGCCTCGACCGCGATGCTCAGCCAGGCCAACCAGAGCCAGCAGAGCGTCCTGAAGCTGCTCGGCTAACCCACTTACCGACGCCGGCACCGCCCCCCAACGGGTGTCGGCGGCGGTCGGACCCGTCCCGCGTCACGCGAGGCGGCATGAAACCCCAGTGGCTCAAGGCCGCCGGGGTTTTTCGTCGTCTGCGTCTGTCGATCGAAGCGTGTCAGAACGAAAAGGAAGACAGGATGAGAATCCCCGTCTGCATCTCCTCCTTGTAGCGGACTGCAGTCTCGCCAATGGGTAGCGGCTTGTTGGGGAGAAGGCCCTCCCCGAGAATACGCGTGTTCGGATCGACTACAACGCCGAACCCAAGGTTGAAACTTTGGTCCCCGGCCCCGCGTCGCACACCGAACATCACACCCATGCCGACCGCCTCGATGACGTCGTCTGTGCCCGGCTGCAGCGCGATGAATGGACCCCAGCCCCATTGCTTCTGAGCTCTCGTATTTTCCAGGCCCAGGAAGGGAATGTCGTTCATAGGGGTAAAAAGATAATGCGACTCGAGCATGATGCGAGCGCGTCCGTTATTCTCGTCGTTCACCCGGACGATGTTGTTGACCAGTGCAGCATCGCTGATCCGGTCGCTCGTACCGATGTCGAGCGTGAAGGATATACCCCCGCCGAAATCGATCCCGCCAAAAGTGCCGCCGGGCTTTTTCGCAAGCTCGTTGACCGCTTTCGCGATGGCCTCGGCGGTTGGCGGCGCAAATTCTGATGAGCCAGGCGGGGCCACTGGAGGCTGGCCCGCGGGATCAGCAGGAGGGGCTGGTATTGCCGCTAGTCCGGCCGGTTGCGCAACGACCCCGAAAGCTGGGGCGTGGGGAGCGCCGACGTGCCCGACAGGTACAGGATCAGGCGTCGCCCGATCGTCCAATGCTTTGATCTGGTCGTCCAGTACTAGGCGTTGCTGGCGTAGTTCGTCGCGTCGAACTGCGCGCCATTCTTTTGCAATATCCTCCGAGGAGCGGGTTTGAGCGGCGGCGTCCTGCGCCGGTAGCGCGACCAAGATCGTGGCCGCGACGAGCATCGTGTGATGGATCTTCAGCATTTCACCCCCCGGTTGAACACGGAGGGTGTTTCACGAGACGCTAACGGTCCAACGAAGCTGGGCCCGTATCGGATCTATTGTCAGTTAGTGTTTGCGAACGCACATCATTAAATACGGCGGGCGAGGGCCTTCTTCAGTTTCGCATGCGCGGACGCCTTGATCTGGCAAACCCGCGCCGCGCCGACTCCGAACACTTCGCCGATCTCCTCGAGGTTGAGTTCCTCGACATAGTAGAGCTGGATCACCTGTGCCTCGCGTTCGGGGAGCGCGGTGATCGCCGCTATGAGCGCATCGCGCATGTCGCTGTCGGCGAGTTGCTCGAACGCGTCTGGCGTGTCGTCGGCGAACCACGGCAGATCGTCCGCGTACATCTCGTCGATCGAGTCGAAGCGGATCGTGTCGGCGGTGACGTAGTCGGTGCGGAGTTTTTCGATCGTCACGCCGATATGCTCTGCGATCATGTCTTCTCCTGGGGCTTTCCCCGTGCGGGCGGTGAGCGTCGAGATCGCCTCAGCATACTGGCGGCGGCGACGCATTGCGCCGCGCGTGCTCGTGGCCTGGCGGCGGAGTTCGTCGATCATGCTGCCGCGCAGCCGCGTGATCAAATAGGTCTTGAACGGCATCCCGCGTTCGTCGAAATTCGCGGCGGCCTCGACCAGCGCGACCAGACCGACCTGGATCAGGTCCTCGACCTCGACGCTGCTGCTCATGCTGCCGTGGACGTGCCAGGCGATCCGGCGGACCAGCGGGAGATGCTGTTTGACGAGCTGGTCCGCGTCGCCGCCGGGGCGCTGGTGCGGGCGGTAGGTGAGCGGCTGGCCCGTCAGAGGTTGGGCGTCCGCGAAGGCGCCGCGCATCGGGAGCGCGCTCATGCCGCCAGCGCCTGTTGGCCAAAGTTTCCGGCTTGCGCCGGCTGGGAAGCACCGATGACCGCGACGACCTCGACGGCCTTTTCTTCTGGCACTTCGAAGAACGACAGCACCGGCGTGTCGGGCAGGCACGTCTTGACCAGCTTGCGGATCGCGATGCGGATGGTCGGCTGGACGACGAGCGCGAACGGTTTGGCCTCGGCGATCAGCGGTTCGGCGGCGCGTTGCAGCGCCTCGACGATGCGACGGCCGAGATCGGGTTCGATGACGTGGCGGCGCGATTGATCGGCGCGCATCGCCTGGCCGAGCAGACCTTCCAATTGACCCTCCAACGTCATGACGCGCAGCGGTTCGCGCACGCCGCACAGTTTCTGGATGATGAGCGCGCCGAGCTCGGGACGGATCGTCTCGATGATCTCCTCGGCGTCCTGTGTGCGCTGCGCGGCGACCGCGATCGCGCCGGCGATGCGACGGAATTCCTTGAGCGGGACGTTCTCCGCGAGCAGGCCTTTGAGCACCTGCGTCAACGTCGTGATCGGTAGCGGCGCGAGCGCGGCGACCAGTTGCGCGGCGCGCTCCTTGAGGCCGTCGAGCAGCGCCTGCACTTCGTCCTGGCCGAGCAGCTCGGACGCGTTCTGGCCGAGCATGTGGTTGAGATGCGTCGCCATCACGGTACCGGGATCGACCACCAGATAGCCGGCACCGGTCGCGGCATCGGCGTCGCTCGCATCGACCCAGGTGGCGTCCAATCCGAACGTCGGGTCCTTGACCTTCTTGCCGTAGAGATCGCCGAACGCCTGGCCCGTATCGAGCGCGAGCATCTCGTCGGGCGACACGGTGTCCTCGCCGACGACGACGCCGTTGACGAGGATGCGGTAGACGTACGGCGCGAGGTTGATGTCGTCGCGGACGCGGACCTGCGGCACGACGAAGCCCAGTTCCTTCGACAGCTGACGACGCACGCCGGTGATGCGGCCCATCAGCGGCGACCCGCGACGCTCGTCGGCGAGCGGCACCAGTCCGTAACCAATGTCGAGATTGACCTGCATGCCGTCGGTGACTTCCTCCCAGCCGATCTTCGACTGGTCGATCGCCTCGACGGGGACGACGACGACCGGGGCAGGGCGGCGCTCGATCTGGCGGAGCTTCCATGCGGCGAAACCGGCGATCGCGGCTGCCGGCAGGATCACCATGTGCGGCATGCCGGGCAGGATGCCGAGCAATGCGAGGATGACCGCGACGGGGGTCCAGGTGCGGGGCGACCCGAACTGGCCGCCGATCTGGCCGGCGAGATCCTTGTCCGAGGTGACGCGCGTGACGATCGAGGCGGCGGCGATCGACAGCATCAGCGACGGCAGCTGCGCGACGAGCGCGTCGCCGATCGCGAGCAGGATGTAATTGTGCGCGGCGTCGGCGATCGACATGCCGTGGCTGACCGGGCCGAGGATCAGCCCGCCGATGATGTTGGCGGCGAGGATCAGCATGGCCGCCACCGCATCGCCCTTCACGAACTTCGACGAGCCGTCCATCGAGCCGTAGAAATCCGCCTCGGTCGAGACTTCGATGCGGCGGGCCTTGGCCTCGTCGGGGGTGATGAGGCCGGCGTTCAAGTCGGCGTCGATCGCCATCTGCTTGCCGGGGAGCGCATCGAGCGTGAAGCGCGCGCTGACTTCGGAGACGCGGCCCGCGCCCTTGGTGACGACGATCATGTTGATGATCATCAGGATCGCGAAGACGAAGATGCCGACGACGTAATCGCCGCCGATCAGGAAGGTGCCGAACGCCTCGATGACGTGGCCCGCCGCGGACTCGCCTTCGTGGCCGTGGACCAGCACGATGCGCGTCGAGGCGACGTTGAGGCCGAGGCGGAACAGCGTGGCGAACAGCAGCACGGTCGGGAAGGCGGAGAAGTCGAGCGGCTTCTGTGCGTTGAGCGCGACCATCAGCACGGCGAGGCTGATCGCGATGTTCGCGACAAAGAAGATGTCGAGCATGAACGCCGGGATCGGCACGACCATGACCAGCACGAGCAGCAGGATCGCGAGCGGCAGGACGGACGCGCGGGCGTTGGAGAGGATGCGGTTCATCGCTTAGCCGCCGAGCCGTGCGAGCATCATGTAGGCTAGGCGTGCGGTGTCGGGCGTCGGGCGAAGGATGCTCGCGGCGGCCTGCGTGGATCGGCCCGTGAACTTGCCCATTGCCGTAGTTGCCCAGGCGAGCGCGTCGCCAGCGCTTTCGTTGGCGCCGGTGACGACCGTGCTGCCATCCATGTCGAGCGCCTGCGACGCAAAATTGGTCGTCGATGCAGCCGATGCGCCGGCGGCGGCCCCGCCCAGCTTGTCCGAGAACCGGTCGTAGATCGCCGCCAGCGTGCGCGGCTGATTGTTGGAGTCGTAGAAGACGTTGTGGTTCGCGCGCGCGGCGGCGGGGAAGAGCGCGGCGCCGCTCGCGTCCGGGTTCGCCTGCATCGTTTTGAGGAACTTGGTTGCGCCGCCTAGGCCCATGAAATGCGCCATATAAAGGTCGGTGCCCGAGGCCGGACGGTTCAGCGTGCCTTCGAGCGAAGCCTTGTTGTCCGAGGCGTATTCTGCGGCCATCAGCGAGGCGGCGTTCGGGTCGTTGCGGAGCGCGAGGATCGCGGCCTTGGTGCCGGCATCGCCGACCGACAGCTTGCCGCTCGAGGATTGACCGATGCTGTTGGCGGCCCAGCCGAGGCCGTGCTCGGCGCCGTGCTTCTTGACGACCGACAGCCAGCTCTGCTCGATGAACTGGTAGAGGCCCGAGGCGCTCGACGTGCCGGCCTTGGCGTTGGCGTTGAGCCCGCTTTCGAGCTTCGCCTGGCCCAGCAGATAGTCGAAATCCACGCCCGTCTTGCTGCTCGCAAGCGCGATCGCGGACTGGATCCGGCCGGTAGTGATAGGATTGACGGTCATGCCCGTGTGCGGTGCCCCTGGTTCGGGGGGGTCTCAGCAAGAGGCGTGCCAGTTTGGGTCTGAGTCGCCGCACCTATATCCGTCACCCCAGCGAAAGCTGGGGTCTCGTGCGGCAAGGGCGCGCGCCGTTACAGGGAGACCCCAGCTTTCGCTGGGGTGACGGGAGGGGGCTGGGGTAACGGTCGTTGGCTTACGCGTAAGCGGCGCGCAACCCCGGCCGGTACCCGGCAACGGCACCGTCACCGGTCAGGGTTTGCAGGCGGCGGCGGACATTTGCCGCCATCAAATTGGTGTAGATCCGGCAGGTCTCGTTGAGCCGGTTCGCTTCGTCGGCGAGCTCGCGGATATCCGGGCCGGCAGGGCCGGTGCCGAGCAGTGCGACCTGTTCGATCCCGGCGAGCTTGTCCGCGGTCGCGCGCTCGAGGCTGGCGACGTCGTTCGATTTCAGCGCGGCGATCTCGGCATGGAGCGCGTCGATCACGCGGATCAGGGCATCACGACGCTTCATTGGAATTCCACGAAAGCTTGAGCGCCAGCAGCCGGTCGGCGATGGTCGCGGGGAGGATCGGGAAGGTGCCGCTGGCGATCGCCTTCTTGATCTGCGCGACGCGTGCCGCATCGACCGGGGGCGCCGCGGCCATCGACTTGGCGAGCGCGATCGATTCCGGCAACACCGACGCCTGGGGGCGTACGGGCGTCTGAACCACCGTGGCGGGCGTCGCAGCGGCGACGCGCGTGACGGAGCGATCTCCTGCTCCTGACGGCTTTGCACCGATCGAGTCCACCATGTCCGCATCCTCTGGTTTGCGCTGACATCAGGAGAAACGACCGCACCGGGAAAACCTTTAGTAAAATTAATCTGTTGGTCGAAAATTAGTTCGGACCCAGCGGAGCCGGGCTCAGTTCGCCCAGCCGGGCAGCGTGGCGCGGCCCGCCTCGACAGCGATTGCCTGGACCGGCGTGCGGGTGTCGTCGACCTTGACCATGAAGCGCCCACCGGGGGCGGCATCGCCCATCGCGACACCCTCGCGGCTGATCGAGAAGCCCTCGGTGCCCGCCTCGATCACGATCGGATCGCCGCGCTTGATGACCGGTGCGGCCTTGGCGGCGGGCACGAACGACGCGGCGATCGCGGCGGGGGCGTTGGCCGGGCGGATAACGGGGACGAAGATCCGCCACGCCGGCCCCGCGCACGATACAACGACCGCGTCATGCTGCTCGGAGCGCCAAGACAGCGACACGGTCGGGCAGGTCGCGAGCCGCAGCCTTGCGTCGACCGGCGTGCGCGCGCCTCCCTCGGCGCCGGTTGGGCGGCCGGTAAAGGCGGCGACCGAGGCGTCGAGCGTGGTGGTATCCTGGAAGCTGGCGGCCATGAGCAGGAACGGGATGATCATTGGGCGGTCCTTTGGGGTTCGCCGACGAATGCGACGGACACGATCGCGGCGCGGCGGCCGGGTTTGGTGGCGGTGACGATCATCACGCGCGACGGCGCGACCGCGGCCAGCGCGGCGGCGACGGTCCGCGCGCGGTCGGCGGCGAGGATCGCGGCGCTGCCGGTGGCGCGGTCGATATCGGCGGGCGTGCCGTCGGTCGACCCGGTGACGGTGAGCATGACGCGGGGATCGCGGGCGGCTTCGCGCGCCCAGGCGACGAGCGCGCCGGGCGTGGTCGGCAGGATCGCCGAGCCGGTTGCGAAATCCAGGATGCCGGCAGCGGCGACGGGGATCGCGGTCGGCTCGGTATCGTTCGCGCCGAATCCTTGGCGGATGCCCTTCGCCAGGTCCTTGCCGCCGATGTGCTGCGTGGCTTGCAGGAGCACGAGAAAGCCGACCAGCAGCAATGCGAGATCGGCGAGCGTGATCAGCCAGAGCGGCTTGCCGGTCGGCGCGTCGGGATATTCGCTGGCGTTCACGCGACGGTGGCCAAAGTGGGTGGCGAGACGGGCGCGACATAGCCGCGCGGCGTCTCGCGTTCGGCAAGCGCCACGAGGGGGCCTTCGATACGCGCGCGTTCGAAGGCTTCGTTGCGGCCTTGGGCGCGCAGTCGGTTGGCGATCGGCATGAAGACGAGGTTGGCGAACAGCGCGCCGTAGAGCGTGGCGAGCAAGGCGACGGCCATCGCGCCGCCGATCGCGCTGGGGTCGCTCATCGTCGCGAACATCTCCGCGAGACCGATCAGCGTGCCGACCATGCCCATCGCGGGCGCGACCTCGGCGGCACCGGACCAGACGTCGGCGGCGGCGACGTGGCGTTCGATCCGCGCGCGGCGGCGGTGCTGGACGAGGGTTGCGACATCGGTGGCCGAGGCGCCGTCGACGATCGCCGCGATCCCGGCGGCGACGTCGGCATCGATGATGACCGAGCGATCCAGCGCCATCACGCCGTGGCGCTTGGCGATGCGGGAGAGCGCGGTGATCTGCTGGAGCAGGGGATCGGCGTCGAACCGGCCTCGGCCGAGGGTCGTGACGGCCGCGAGCGCGCGGCCGAGATCGCGCAGTGGCGTGCGGAGGACGACGGCGAGCGTCGTGCCGCCGCCGACGATGGCGAGCGCGGCTGGATCGAGCAGTTGGGCGAGCGTGATCATGTGCGTGGGGCTCTGCAAGGGGTGGGCCAATTGGAGTCTTCTGTCTCCCCTCCCTCGTGAAGGGAGGGGTCGGGGGTGGGGTTATGCTTGTGGATATTCGACTGCCTCCCCGGCGGAGGCCGGGGTCCAGTTGGGGGGCGTCGCTGACTGAGCGCGCGCTTCGGCACTGCGGCCTTTCCG
>JAYVRZ010000398.1:0-4807 GCA_043775965.1 Sphingomonas sp. | reverse complement strand
GCATTGCGCAATGCCGCTGCGGGTGCGGCGCGCGCCGCGATCCGTGCCGGGAGGACGCTGCCGGCGACCGCGGCGAGCAGGCCGAGGGTAAAGAAGCCGGTCGCGGCGGCGGGTGCAAACGCAAGCCGGACGCTGCCGTCGGCGAAATAGCCGGCGCCGAGATCGCCCCCGAATCTGGTCAGCGCGGCATAGGCGAGCGCGTAGCCGATCAGCAGGCCGAGGCCCGACCCGATCACGCCGATCGCCAGCCCTTCGAGCGCGACGGTCGCGACGATGCCGCCACGCGGCAGGCCGAGCGTGCGGATCAGGGCGAATGCGCGCAGGCGGCGGGCGACCGACAGCGACTGCGCGGAGAAGACCAGGAACCCACCGGTCAGCAGCGCGACGAGCGCGAGCATGTCGAGATTGACGCGGTAGGCGCGGGACAGCGCGTCGCTCCGCGTGGCATCGCTGGCGGTGGTGCCGATCGTCGCGTCGCGCGGCAGGATCGCGGCGAGGGGCGCGGTGGGCGCGTCGTCGCGCTGCTTGACGTCGATGCGGTCGAGCTTGCCCAGTCGCGCGAACCGCCACTGTGCGGTGGCGATGTCGACGACGCCGATCGCCTGCCCCTCCGCGACGCCCGGCAGCGCACCGGCAACGGTCAGCGATGCGGTATGGCCGTTTGCCGCGACGTCGAGCGTCGCTCCCGGCTTGGTGCCGAGCGCTCGCATCGCCGCGGACGACAAGAACAGGGCCTGCCCGTCGAACGCGGCGTCGGTACGGCGATCGACTCCGGCGGGGGCGATGCCGACCAGCGAGGGGGTGACCTGCGCCGCGCGGATCACGTCGAGCCCGAGCAGCGTGAACCGCGTCTTGCCGGTCGTCGCACGCAGGACGACGACCGGGCTGGCATCGGCGACACCAGGCGCGGTCGAGACTTTCGGGTACAGCGCTTCGTCGAAGCCGAGCGGGCTGGTCGCGTTGACCTGGACGTCGGCGCTGCCGTTGACGGTGCGCAGCGCGCCTTCGAACGACGATAACGCCGACCCGTTGACGAGATGGACCGCGAAGCCCAGTGCGACACCGATCGCGATCGCGACGGCGGTGAGCGCCAGCCGCGCGGGGTGCGCGCGCCATTCGCCGCCGATCAGCCAGCCGAGCGCGAGCCGTGCGGACAGGATCACCCGCGGCGTTCCAGCCCGGTCGCGGTCAGCGTCAGAACGACGTCGGCGATGGCGGCGGCGGCCTCCGAATGCGTGACGATGATCGCAGCGACCCCGTCTTCACGCACCGCGCCCGAGAACAGCGCGAGGATCCTGGCGGCAGTCTCGGGATCGAGATTGCCGGTCGGCTCGTCCGCCAGAATGATCGCCGGGCGGTGGATGAGCGCGCGGGCGATCGCGACCCGCTGCAATTCGCCGCCCGACAGATCGCGCGCATACCCGTCGCCGCGCGTGCCCAGCCCCACGCGGTCGAGCATGACGTCGGCGCGTGCCGTGATCTCCCTTCGGTTGGCGGACACGAGCGCGAGCGGCAGCGCGACGTTCTGGCGCAACGTGAGGTAGGGCAGGACATGGAAGGCCTGGAACACGAAGCCGATGCGCGTCGCGCGCAGATGCGTCAGCGCCGCCTCGTCGAGCGAGCCCAGCACCGCGCCCTCGATCGCTACCTCCCCCTGGTCGGCGGTATCCAGGCCCGCCAGGATGTTGAGCAGCGTCGATTTCCCCACGCCGCTCTCGCCGACGATCGCGATGAGCTGGCCGGGGTTGGCGACAAGGTCGAGCCCGCGAAAAAGCTCGCGGCCACCGGGCACCGATTTCGCAAGCGCGGTGACGCGGAGAAGAGCGCTGTCTGGCATCGCCGCGTCATGCCACGCCGCGCGGGTTGGGGACAGCGGGGAGGGATTGCCGTGGGTTGCTTTGTGCGGCGGTTTTGTTGGGGGACGGGCCGAACCTGGTCCCTCTCCCCTGCGGGGAGAGGGAAGGAGGAGCCGCTTGGCGACGGGAGGGAGAGGGGGAGTTGGGATTCAGGTCCTTAGCCTCACGCCCCTCTCCCTCCCACCCGCGAAGGGCGCGCGGGCACCTTCCTCTCCCCGGAGGGGCGAGGGAACCGAGACGGATTCCCTTGCGAAGGTCGGGCCGGTTAGAACGATGGCAGGGACAGCTTGTTGCTGCTTCCCCTCGCAGTATCGTCCACGGACGAGTCCGGCATACGAAAGCGCAGCAACTCCTTCGCAACGCGCCGCGGCGAAGCCGCGTCGTCGGACGGGGCTGCGAGCCCCGCCGGCCGTGCGTGATGCTGGCCAGCCGGAGCTTGTGCTCCGGCTTGGCGCATCACGCTGCGAACTGGTTCATCGTATTGTGTGCGCCGCCGGCCTTCAGCGCCGCCTCGCCCGCGAAATACTCCTTGTGGTCGTCGCCCAGATCCGACCCCGACATGTTCTGGTGCTTCACGCAGGCGATACCCTCGCGGATTTCCTTGCGCTGGACGCCCTTCACATAGCCGAGCATCCCCGCGTCGCCGAAATACTCCTTGGCGAGGGTGTCGGTCGACAGTGCCGCGGTGTGGTAGGTCGGCAGCGTGATGAGGTGATGGAAGATACCCGCACGCTTGGCCGAATCCGCCTGGAACGTGCGGATGCGTTCGTCGGCTTCGTTGCCGAGCGCGGTGCCGTCGTAATCGACGCTCATCAGGCGCGCGCGGTCGTAGGCGGAGACGTCCTTGCCCGCCCCCGTCCATGCGTCGAACACCTGCTGGCGGAAATTCAACGTCCAGTTGAAGCTCGGCGAGTTGTTGTAGACCAGCTTGGCGTTCGGGATCACCTGGCGGATCCGGTCGACCATACCGGCGATCTGCTCGATATGCGGCTTCTCGGTCTCGATCCACAGAAGGTCGGCGCCGTTCTGCAAGGAGGCGATGCAGTCCATCACGCAGCGATCTTCGCCCGAGCCGGCGCGGAACTGGAACAGGTTGGAGGGCAGGCGTTTCGGGCGGAGCATCTTGCCGTCGCGGTTGAGGATGACGTCGCCATTGCGCGCGGTGGTGGGATCGATCTCCTCGCAATCGAGGTAAGAGTTGTACTGGTCGCCGAGGTCGCCGGCTTCCTTGCTGACGGCGATCTGCTTGGTGAGGCCGGCGCCAAGCGAGTCGGTGCGGGTCACGATGATGCCGTCCTCGACGCCGAGTTCGAGGAACGCATAACGACAGGCGCGGACCTTGGCCAAGAAGTCCTCGTGCGGCACGGTCACCTTGCCGTCCTGGTGGCCGCACTGCTTCTCGTCGCTGACCTGGTTCTCGATCTGCAGCGCGCAGGCCCCCGCCTCGATCATCTTCCGCGCGAGCAGATAGGTGGCTTCCGCGTTGCCGAAACCGGCGTCGATGTCGGCGATGATCGGCACGACGTGCGTCTGGTGGTTTTCGATCGCGTTGAGCAAACGCTGTTCCTCGATCGCGTTGCCGGCGGCGCGCGCCGCGTCGACCTCGCGGAACATCATGCCGAGTTCGCGCGCATCGGCCTGGCGCAGGAACGTGTAGAGTTCCTCGATCAGCGCGGGGACGCTGGTCTTCTCGTGCATCGACTGGTCGGGCAGGGGGCCGAACTCGCTGCGCATCGCCGCGACCATCCAGCCCGAGAGGTAGAGATAGCGGCGGTCGGTGGTGCCGAAATGCTTCTTGATGCTGATCATCTTCTGCTGCGCGATGAAGCCGTGCCAGCAGCCGAGCGACTGGGTGTAGTTCGCCGGGTCCGCATCATAGGCGGTCATGTCCTTGCGCATGATCGCGGCGGTGTAGCGCGCGATGTCGAGCCCGGTCGCGAAGCGGTTCTGGAGCCGCATCCGGGCAACCGATTCGGGCGAAATCGCGTCCCATGTGCCGTTCTGGCCGGCGATGAGGTCGGTGATCTTGGCGATGTGCGTCTGGTAAGTCACGGGCGATCCTTCGCTGCTGCGTTGATCGTCGTGTAGAGATGTTGACAGAACTTCAGCTTGGAAAGCTGATAACCGGCGGGTCTTGGTGTCGGCTGCCGCGGAATTTCCAATGTCGTTCTGTGAAGATATTTACACTGCCAATGGTGTTCTCCCGCGAACGCGGGAGTCCGGAAGCCATAAGCGGTTCGCCGGGTAATCCTGGACCCCTGCCTTCAAGGGCGGACAATAATGGCCGACTCTTCGAGATCAGTCCGTTTCGGTCAACCGGTCTGAAGCCTCGGCCGGAAGCGGTTCGGCCAGCGTCGTCTCGCCCAACGATGCCATCACCGCCGCCGCCAGCGCGTCGAGGCCGTACGGCTTCTCCAGCATGATCGCGTGGGTTTCGTCCGCCACCGCGGCAGTGTCACCGGTCGCGAACACGATCCCGACTCCCGGCCGCAGCGCGCGAGCGGTCCGCGCGAAGTCGGCACCCGACACGCCGGGCAGGTTCACGTCGGTGACCAGCGCATCGATCGGCACGGTCTGGAGCGCGGTCATCGCGTCCTCGGCGCTGGCGGCATCGACCACCACGAAGCCGCTGCGCTGGAGCATCTCGGCGGTGTTGGCGCGGATCGCGGCGTCGTCCTCGACCAGCAGGACGGTGCGGCGGGCAGGCGTGTCGAGGCGGCGATCGGCATCGATCCGGGCATCGCGCGCGACCTTCTCGGTGCCGACCGGCCGCTGGCGATTGGCGAGCACCTGGCGGAATTTCCGCGCCAGCGCCTCGCGCGTGTAGGGCTTCGACAACAGGTCGATTCCGGCGTCGAGCTTGCCGCCGTGGACGATCGAATTTTCGGTGTATCCGGAGGTGAACAATACCGCGAGATCGGGCAGGCGCTCCTTGGCTTTGCGCGCGAGTT
>JAYVRZ010000397.1:0-3248 GCA_043775965.1 Sphingomonas sp. | reverse complement strand
CGGTGCGTTCACTCATCTACCTTCCCCAATTGGGCCCCGGCCTTCGCCGGGGTGGAAGTAAGCAGCGCCCCTCAGCTCGGCGCATGTTCCTTCACATAGGCCTCGGGGTCCTTCTCGACGACCTTCACCCCGTTCAGATGGTTCGCCTCGAATGCCGCGAACCGCACGCCCAGCTCGTGCCGCTCTTCCAGCGTCGCATGCTTGCGGAAGTCGGTCAGGCCCTGGCGCTCTTCCTCCGCCAGATGATCGCTGTTTGCCTTGTTGCACTCCCCCACCGCTTCGAACCATGCGTCCGAGCCGACCGGGTGTTTGTCGACCGCCTCGCCGGTTTCGCGGATGTCGTTGTGATCCTCGATCGCGTCCTCGGTTTCCTCGGCGGCCGAATCGGCGTCGTTGCCACCGGTGCCGATCTTCATCAGCCGTGGGTAGAAGAAACGCTCCTCGGCCTCGGCATGCGCGTCGAGCAGATTCTTGAGGCGCGTCCAGAGCGCCGACAGCGCGTCGGTGTCCTTGGCGTCGATCGAATCGATTTGCGCGAACAGCGCGCGCTGCTGCGCGTGTTCGTCGAGAATGAGCTGTGTAATATCCATGCGCACCTGAACCGCACAGCGCTTGCCGGGTTCCTATTGCGACTCGCTCTCTGTTCAGACCGCGACGGGCGCCTTGATGTGCGGCTGGGCTTCGTAACCGTGGAGCACGAAGTCTTCGTACTCATACGCATCGATCGAGTCCGGTTTCCGCACGATCTCAAGGCGTGGGAGCGGGCCGGGCGAGCGCGTCAGTTGCAGCCGGGCCTGCTCCAGATGGTTCGAGTAGAGGTGGCAGTCGCCGCCGGTCCAGATGAACTCGCCGACCTCGAGCCCGCATTGCTGCGCGAGGATGTGCGTGAGCAGTGCGTAGCTGGCGATGTTGAACGGCACGCCGAGGAAGATGTCGCCCGAGCGCTGGTAGAGCTGGAGCGACAGCTTGCCGTTCGCGACGTGCGTCTGGAACAGGCAGTGGCACGGTGCGAGTGCCATCGCGTGCAGGTCGCCGGGATTCCACGCGCTGACGATCTGGCGGCGCGAGGCGGGGCTGGTCTTGATCTGGCCGATCAGCTCGGCGATCTGGTCGAGGTGGCGACCGTCGGCGGCGACCCAGTCGCGCCATTGCTTGCCGTAGACCGGACCAAGATCGCCGTTGTCGTCCGCCCATTCGTCCCAGATCGCCACCTTGCGGTCCTGCAACCAGCGGACGTTGGTGTCGCCGCGGAGGAACCACAGCAGCTCGACGATGATCGAACGGAGGTGGAGCTTCTTGGTGGTCAGGACCGGGAAGCCCTGCGCGAGGTCGAACCGCATCTGTGCGCCAAAGACGCTGAGCGTGCCGGTGCCGGTGCGGTCCATCGTCTCGACGCCGGTCGAGAGCACGCGGTCCATGAGGTCTAGATATTGGCGCATGCCGGGGGCGTAGTCGGCTGCGCGTTCTGGCTCAAGTGGATGTAGTTGAGCGTGCAGGTATCGGTGATGCGGGGCAGGCGGGTCCGTGCCGCCGTCGCCCGTGCCTTCCCCCTGTATCGCCGACCTCGGCGCGGCGCGCGCATTGTTCGCGGGGTTGGGAGAGGCGCGCTTCGAGACGGTGGCGGTCGCGTATCTTGATCCGAATCGGAGGCTTCTCGGGATGCGGCATGTCGTGGGCGGGCGGGATCATGTGGTGGTTTCGATCCGGACGGTCGCGGCGGATGCGCTGGCGTTCGATGCGGTGGGGGTGGTGATCGCGCACAACCATCCGAGCGGGGATCCGACGCCGAGCGCGCGCGATCTGGCGTTCACGCGGGCGCTTGCGGCGGGGTTGCGGACGTTGGAGGTGGTGTTGCTCGATCACCTGGTGATCGCGGGGGAGCGGGTGACGAGCTTGCGTGCGATGGGGGTGGTTTGAGGGGCGCTATCCCAATCCCGCCACCACCCCGGCGGAGGCCGGGGCCCAATCGGAAAGGTCGAGGTAACTGCAGCCAGCGCTCAGTCAGCTGCGCGTGCCAATTGGGCCCCGGCCTTCGCCGGGGTGGTGTTGCAGCTCAAAGCGTCAACCCAGCCGGCACGCCCGGATCGCTTCCGGCGCAGGCCTCGGCCCGGTCGCCTTGAACGTCGCCAGATACCCGCCCGCCGACGGCATGTCGTCCATAGCCACCTGCGTATACCCCACCGCGGCGAACTCGCATTTCAGCAACGCGGGCGGCGTGCCGTGATTGCGGGTCGGGCGGTTGGCGTCGACCACAACCACCAGCCCGTCGGGCTTCAGCGACGGCCGCAGCCGCCACAGGAACTCGTAGGGCTGCTCGATCTCGTGATACATGTGCACCATCACGACTCGGTCGAAGCTCGCATCGGGCAGCTTGGGATCGTTCGCCTCGCCAAGCTTCACGCTGACGTTCGCCAGATCCTCGCGCGCCACGCGTTCGGCGAGTTGGTCGCGGACGCTGGCGACGATGTCCTCGGCCAGCACGCGGCCGTCCTTGCCGACGCGCGCAGCCATCCGGATCGTGTAATAGCCCTCGCCCGCGCCGATGTCCGCGACCGTCATGCCCTTGCGGATCGCGGCCTTGTTCATCACCTCGCCGGCCTCGTTCAGCCGGTCGCGCGCCTCCTCGTTCGACCAGCGCGCCGAGACGATCGACGCGACCGGACGATCGGCGGCGGGGAAGACCGGCTCCTTGGTCTCCCGCTTGATCAGCGGCTTGGTCCCGTCACACGCCGCGAGCAGGAACACCGGCGACAGCATCAGGGCGAAGATCCCCTTCAGTCTCAATCGACGTCCTCCACCTCGACCGCCTCGCCGGTCACGCGCTGCGACAGGGCCGCGGCCATGAACATCTCGAGGTCGCCGTCGAGCACGTCCGACGGGCTCGTCGAGACGACGCCGGTGCGCAGGTCCTTCACCATCTGGTACGGCTGCAACACGTAGCTGCGGATCTGGTGGCCCCAGCCGATGTCGGTCTTGCCCGCGTTCTCGGCGTTCGCCGCGGTCTCGCGGATCGCCAGTTCGCGCTCGTAGAGACGTGCGCGGAGCTGGTTGTACGCCTCGGCCTTGTTCTTGTGCTGCGAACGCTGGTTCTGGCACTGCACGACGATACCGGTCGGGATGTGCGTGATGCGCACCGCCGAATCGGTCGTGTTGATATGCTGTCCGCCCGCGCCCGACGCGCGATACGTGTCGATCCGCAGGTCGCTCTCGTTGTACTCGACCTCGATATAGTCGTCGATCACAGGATA
>JAYVRZ010000396.1:0-4354 GCA_043775965.1 Sphingomonas sp. | reverse complement strand
CATCAACCTGCGCGAACGGCCGATCTCGCATTACAATTCGGTCACCGACGCCTTCCGCGCGGTCCTCGACATGCCCGCCGATCTGCACGTCGGCCTCGTCACGCTCAGCGGCAGCCGTCGCTGATTCTCTGATGCTCATTCCCTTGGTCCCGTTAGAAAGACTTTCGCCATGACGACCCTTCCCGACGCCAAGCTGTTCATCGACGGCGAACTCCGCGATGCGGAGGGCGGCAAGATCTTCGACGTGATCAGCCCGTGGACCGGCGAGCCCGTCGGCAAGGCGGCGGACGCATCGGCTGCCGACGTCGAGGCGGCGATCGCGGCTGCGCGGCGTGCGTTCGACGATACCGACTGGGCGACGAACGTCGATCTGCGCGTCGAGCTGGTCACCAAGCTGCGCGACCTGTTCGCGGCGAACAAGGAGCGCCTTTCCGACCTGGCGCGGCACGAGGCGGGCGCGGCGTGGGGTGCGGTCGGTCGCGCGCATGTCGACATGGCGATGGAGGGCTGGGACGATTACATCGCCGCCTTCCCGAAGGTCACGTGGGAACGCGATTACGGTGGCCGCACGTCCTATGGCTTCGAGACGCTGCGCAAGGCGGTGTACGAGCCGATCGGCGTGGTCGCCGCGATCACGCCGTGGAACGTGCCGCTGTACGTCAATGTCGGCAAGGTCGTCGCCGCGTTGCTGGCGGGCTGCACCGTAATCTTGAAGCCCGCACCCGACACGCCGGGCATGGGCGCGATCTTCGGCGAGCTTGCGGCGGAAGTGGGCTTTCCCAGGGGCGTGCTGAACGTCGTGTTCGGCAGCGATCCCGCGCTCGCGGGCGAAATGCTGGTCAAGGACAAGCGCGTCGACCTGATTTCGTTCACCGGCTCGACCGGCGTCGGCAAGCGGATCATGCAGCAGGGTGCGGACACGTTGAAGCGCGTGTTCCTCGAACTCGGCGGCAAGTCGGCCAAGATCGTGCTCGACGACGCGCCGAACTTCGCGATGGACGTCGCGCAGACGATGCTGGTGTTTCATGCGGGGCAGGGCTGCGCGGTGCAGTCGCGGCTGCTCGTGCCGAAGAGCCGGTACGAGGAGGCCAAGGCGATCCTCACCAAGGCCTATGCCGGGTTCGGCGACAATTGGGGCGTGTTCGACGAGCCCAAGCACATCATGGGGCCGGTCGTCTCGAAGCGGCAGATGGAGCGCGTGATGTCGTATATCGAGCTCGGCCAGCAGGAAGGCGCGACGATGATCGCGGGCGGCAAGATGCGCCCCGACAAGGGAGGCGGTTATTTCATCGAGCCGACCTGTTTCGTCGACGTCACCAACGATATGCGGATCGCGCAGGAGGAAATCTTCGGTCCCGTGCTCGTGGTGATCCCGTTCGATGACGACGAGGATGCGATCCGGATCGCGAACGACAGCGATTATGGCCTAGGCGGCGGCGTGTCGTCGGGTGACCTGGAGCGCGCGATGAAGATCGCCAAGCGCGTCCGCACCGGCACGATGAGCGTCAATGGCGGGATGAGCATCGCCGGCGATATACCGTTTGGCGGCTACAAGGCGTCTGGTATGGGCCGCGAATGGGGTCTCGAGGGAATCGAGGAGTTTCTCGAGACCAAGTTGATCGCGTGGCGCGCGGCATGATCGCGCGCATAGGCTAGGACGGGATGCGGGCGTGGATGGTGTTCAATCGACGGAGACGATGAAACGACGCGGTCCCGCGGCGGAGAAGGCGCTCAGCCACAACCTCAACGGTCAACGGCTTGGCCGCAAGGGGCGCGACACGCGCGACCGGATCATCGCCGCGACCAACGAATTGCTGGCGGGGTCGCTCGATGCGCCGATCTCGCTGAGCGCGGTGGCGCGGCAGGCATCGCTCGGGATGACGTCGCTCTATGCATATTTCACCGACCTCACCGAATTGTTGCTCGCGGTACTGGAGCCTCTGTCCGCCGATGCCGAAGCGACCTATCTGCGGCATCTGCGCGAACGCTGGCCGGACGAGAGCCTGAACGCGCATTGCCTGGAGTTCGTCACCGCGCTACACGGATTCTGGCATCGCAACTCGATGATCCTGCATCTGCGCAACAGCATGGCCGACCAGCGCGAGGAACGGATGATGGTCCACCGCGTCCACGCGGCACAGCCGGTGATCGGGTTGCTGATCTCGCAGATGGATCAGGACACCGGCGTCCCTGGCACCCCGGCCGCGGGCATGGCGACGGTGCTGTACACCGGCATCGAACGCGTCGTGACGATCGCCACCGATCGGATCCTCCCCACGGTACTGCCGGGTGCGTTCTCGCCGAACGTACGCAATTTCCTGCGCGCGGAGTCTCGGTTGCTGGAGCTCGGGATACGCGAGTTTCGGGCTGAGGCTAAAGGGTGAGTGGTGAAGGCGTGAGTGCGTGAGTGCGTGAGTGGGTGATGCCTCGACCAATGGTAGCTGAAGAGTGCCGCCTGCTCGGTCGACAACGCCAACGTCCGTCACTCCAGCGAAAGCTGGAGTCTCCCGGTTGGCTTACGCCGCGTTCTCCAACGTGGATATCCCAGCTTTCGCTGGGATGACGGGAGTGTGAGCAGAGCGCAGGAAAGCTGGATGCCGGTCCACCGCATCTTGTTCTCCCGCGAAGGCGGGAGCCCAGTCTGGGTCCCCGCCTTCGCGGGGAAACATCGTTATGTAGCGTAGACGGTAATCGCCAGCGCGGACCGGACCTTACTCCTTCGACCCCAGCTTCGAAATATACCGCTCGATCCCTTCCAGATACGCCGGATTGAGCATCAGCGCGCTGTTCGCCATGCGCTCGACGTGCCGGCCCATCTCGGGCCCGAGCTCGCTTGCCATCTCGATCGCGATCTTCGCCGCGCCCATCTGTTCGCCGCTCGACTTGGTGAGGTGCCGGCAGAACGCCAATGCCGCATCCTCGAAGCCGTCGTCGGGCAGTACGTCATGCACCAGCCCCATGATCAGCGCGCGATCTGCGTCGGCCTTCTGATTCCCCATGATCAGCCACCGCGCCCAGTGCGCGCCGCAGATCCGCGTCAGTCGGCTCACGCCATTCGACGCCGGCAGCACCCCGAACAATCCTTCGGGAAACGCGAACGACGCGGATTTCGCGGCGAGTCGGAAATCACACGACAGCGCGAGTTCGAGCCCGCCGCCGACGCAGGTCGCGTGGATAGCGCAGACGATCGGCTTCTCCACATGCTCCATCTCGTCGTAGATCCGGTGCATGCCGTTGAGCCCGAGCCGGTGGTTCTCGCGAATCTCCGACGCGGTGGTCGGCCGCGGCCGTGACGACCCGCCGCGCAGATCCGCGCCAGCGCTGAAGAATCGCCCGTTCGCCCGGACCAGCATGACCTTCAGCGTAGGCGTATCGCGAAACCGGTGCAACGCCGTCTCGAACAGCGCCATCGTCTCACCCGAAAGCGCGTTCAGCTTGTCCGGCCGATTGAGCGTCGCGATCAGGATCCCGTCCTGCTCCTCGGTCAGCAGATGCGGCGAAGGAACCGGCGCAGGATCGGGGACATCGGTCATACGGCAATCCTCAGGCGCGGGTGCGTGGCAGGCCGAGGCCGCGTTCGGCAATCATCGAGCGGTGCACTTCGCTGGTGCCGCCATAGATCGTCGAGCCCTGCGCATGGCGATAGAACATGTTGATCTCGGCCGCTGCCCCCTTGCGCTTCGACAGCGACAGCGGAGCGGTCAGATCGAGCAGGTCGCGTGCGTCGGTGAGGAATTTCTCGGACGAGAACATCTTCGCCATCGGCCCGTAAGCCAGGTTCGTCTTCTTCTCGGCGATCACCCACGTCGCGCGGAAGGTGAGCAATTCGGACACCCACAGGTTCGCGACGGTACGCGCCAGCCGGGTCTGTGCCGCCGGGTCGTCGATCAGCGGCCTGCCGCGCGTCGTGATCTCGCGACACAGCGTCTCGCCGGCATGCAGCATCGCGCGCTGGTACTTGGCGAACCCGCCGCCATGTTCGAGCTCGAGGCTGGCGCTCATCGTCTTCACGCCGCCATCGACGTCGCCAAGGCGCCAGCTGTCGGGGATCTTCACATTGTCGTAGAAGGTGATGTTGGTCCGCTCGTCCTGGAAGGTGTAGACCGGCTGGACCGTGACGCCCTCGGTCTGTTCGCCGTTGGTCTTGAGGGGCACGATGAACATCGTCAGCCCCTTGTGCTTGGCGACGTCGGTATTGGTGCGCGCGAGCATCAGGACGTAGCTGGCGAGGTTCGCGCCGCTGGTGAACATCTTGGTCCCGTCGATCCGCCAGCCGTTTCCATCCGGGGTGGCGCGGCATTGCGCGGCGAACACGTCGGAGCCGGCGCCCGGCTCAGAATAGCCCAGGCTGCAG
>JAYVRZ010000395.1:0-6870 GCA_043775965.1 Sphingomonas sp. | reverse complement strand
CAGCCGGTCCGCGCCATCGGGAGATAGAAACGACGCCAAGGCGGCCTCGACGATCGCCACCTGGGACACGTGCCGCGACCGGGCATGGTCGGCGAGCTGGCGCGCAAGATCAGCCGGCAGCCGGAACGTGTGCTTCACCCTTGCGCGCGCGGTCACCATGCAATCCCGTCATCGGGATCGGGCGACGCCTGGCGCGCCGCGCCGGACAGACGTTTCTGGATATGACGATTGCCGGCAGCGTCCATGTCTTCGTCTCCTTCACCAAACTCGAACTCGCTTCGCGGTGCCACCGGCTTGGCGACGATCTCCTCATGATCGCCGAGATCGGGTTCGCGGCGGATGCCGGCATTGGCGGGATCGCTCTTCGCCGCAGCCTCATCCTGTGCTTTGCGGGCCGTCGAGGATTTCCGGGCAGGCTTGGCGGCCGCCTTCCTGCGCGTCGACTTGGCGAGGGGGACCGGCCTGGGCGCCTCGATCGGCGGCAAGTCTGTCCAGTCGTCATCCGGTCGCTCCAGCGGTGCCAGCGGGCGTGGTGCTGGCGGAGCAAGCAGCCGAGCGCCAAACCGAGGGTCTTCATAATATCGCGCCTTTCGCCCACGGATCGGTGCGAGTCCGGCAGCCATGACGACCTCCTCGTCGGCCGGCAGCTGCATCACCTCACCAGGCGTCAGCAAGGGCCGCGCCGTCTCTGTTCGCGAGACCATCAGGTGGCCGAGCCAGGGCGACAGACGGTGGCCGGCATAGTTTTTCATCGCGCGCATCTCTGTCGCCGTGCCGAGCGCATCGGATATCCGCTTGGCGGTGCGCTCGTCATTCGTCGCGAACGAGACGCGGACATGGCAGTTATCGAGGATCGCGTTGTTGGGGCCGTAAGCCTTTTCGATCTGGTTGAGCGACTGAGCAATCAGGAACCCCTTGATCCCGTAGCCCGCCATGAACGCCAGCGCGCTTTCGAAAAAGTCGAGCCGCCCAAGTGCCGGGAACTCGTCGAGCATCAGCAGGACGCGGTGGCGACGCGCCTTCGGCGTGAGCTCCTCCGTCAGCCGGCGCCCGATCTGGTTAAGAATCAGCCGAATTAGCGGCTTGGTCCGTGAGATGTCGGAAGGCGGCACTACCAGATAGAGGCTGGTCGGCCGACCGGCGTCGACCAGATCAGCGATCCGCCAGTCACAAGCACCGGTGACCTGCGCCACGATAGGGTCGCGGTAGAGCCCCAGAAACGACATCGCTGTCGAGAGCACACCCGATCGCTCATTCTCGCTCTTGTTCAGCAGTTCGCGCGCCGCCGAGGCGACCACGGGATGGACGCCTGCCCCACCGAGATGCGGCGTGGTCATCATCGCCCGCAGCGTTGTCTCGATCGGGCGGCGCGGATCGGAGAGGAAGGCAGCGACCCCGGCCAGCGTCTTGTCGGATTCCGCATAGAGGACATGGAGGATCGCCCCGACCAGCAGCGCGTGGCTGGTCTTTTCCCAATGGTTGCGTTTCTCGAGACTCCCTTCGGGATCGACCAGCACGTCGGCGACATTCTGGACGTCGCGGACCTCCCACTGGCCTTTGCGGACCTCGAGCAGCGGATTGTAGGGCGACGATGCGGGGTTGGTCGGATCGAACAGCAGGACCCGACCCATCGTCGCGCGGAACCCCGCCGTGAGCGACCAGTTCTCGCCCTTGATGTCATGAACGATGCAGCTTCCCGGCCAGGTCAGCAGCGACGGCACGACGAGGCCGACACCTTTGCCTGACCGGGTCGGCGCGAAGCACAGCACATGCTCGGGGCCGTCATGGCGAAGATAGCGACGCCCGAACTTACCGAGCAGGACGCCGTCCTCGCCAAGCATGCCGCCGGCCTCGATCTCGCGCTCCGTCGCCCAGCGCGCCGAGCCGTAGGTCTGCGCCCGCTTGGCTTCCCGCGCCCGCCAGACCGACATGCCGATTGCGGCGGCTGCGGAGAGGATCCCGCCGGACGCCGCGATATACGCACCTCGCAGGAAGATTGCCGGGGCATAGGCATCGTAGCTGAACCACCACCAGAAAAAGGCCGGCGGCGGATAGATCGGCGTGCGCCCCATCATGAACCAGACCGGCTGCAGCTCGGGCTGATAGGCGAGCGCCGCCGCGGTCCACTGGGTCGCACCCCAGATCGCACCCAGCGCGATCAGAAATACGACAATGATCTGGCCCCACAGGATCTTGGTGGCGGACATCAGCCGGGCTCCTGTATCGATGTTGAGAAGTTCGTCACAGGCCGAGTCCCCGCGTCCGTCCGAGATTCCAGTCGACGCCACCGCCGGGCGACATTGTGCCGGTGATGTGATGGCCGAGATGCTGATCGAGCGCCGGGCGCCAGGGCACGAGCTGGAAGCCAAGCCCATCGTCGATCATCGCGAACCGGCCCGACGCAAGCGTGACCCGCTCACGGAACACGCCGCTGACATGATCGCCCGGCGCTGACGCACGATGCGCCAGTCCCGTGCGCTCCGCGATCCGCGCGATGGTGTGGTCCAGATCACGGGTCTTGAGCGCGTCGATCATGCCGCTCGCAAAGATGATCCGCTCGCCCTGGCGTCGCGCGAGGCCTTCGCCGACGAGACGGTCGGCACGGGCTTCCATGGCCTCGCGGATCTCGAGCCCAAATCCGCCGCCGGTTGCAACGGGTTCGCGAGCAACGAGTTGGCGGTCGAGCCAGGTCGCGCCGGGCGCCGTCACCTGCTGATCGTGCGGAATATCCGATCGGGTTGTGAGCGACAGCCGCGCGCTGCCCTGCGCATCGGGCCAGCTGCGCAGCTCAACGATCGCCCCGGGCCTGGCGTCTCCGGTCATGTCGATATCGTCGAAGCGCACATGGTGGGTGCGGCCGTCGGCACCGTCGATTACGGCATAAGCGGTACCGGCCAGTTCATCATGCAGGCCGCGCTCGACAAGCCGGCCGATGATCGGCTCTGCGGGAACTTCGCCGTGCAGCGCGAAGCTGGCCAGGTCCGGGGACCGATCCCCGCCCGCCATCGCACGGTGCATCGTCTTGATGATATCGGTGCGGATGGAGAGATCGCGAAGGGTTTGCTCGATGCCCGGCTTCAGGGTCCAGCAAGCCGGGTCAATCCGGTCCGCCAGGCCAAGCCGTTCGAGCTTGGCCGCGCGGCCGAGCATCAGGCGCCGCGCGTCCGGATCGGGGTCGCGGCCGCCGGGCCGCAGATCGACGACGCCCGCCGCGTCGTCCGCCACGCGCTGCAGGCGTCGGTCCAGGCTGGTCCAGCGATCGGCGTCCACTTCGCGTTCGAGCGATGTCTGGATCTCGCGCTCGCTCCGCGGCCCCAGTTCGATCGTTACCCGCTCCTCGGCGCGGGCGCGCATCCCTTCTCGAATATAGTCACGGTCGATGACGAGGTCGGTGCCGTCCGACGCGCGGCCGCGCACCAGCACATGGATATGCGGATTGTCGGTGTTCCAGTGATCGACCGCGACCCAGTCCAGCCCGGTATCGAGATCCCTGGCCATTTCGGTCATCAGCTCGCGGGTGAAGGCGCGCAGGTCCTCCATCTCGCCGGCGTCCTCGGGCGAGACGATGAACCGGAAATGATGCCGGTCATCCTCGCACCGCCCGGCAAACGCATCACCGTCCGCCTGTTCGGAGCCGGCGTCGAAAAGATTGGCGTCGCGCCCATCGCGGGTCACGCCGTCGCGCTCGAGATAGGCGATATGCCGGGCGAGCGGCGCGGCACGGAACCGGGCGCCCTTGTGGCGCACCACGCGCGCCTTGATGACCACACGGCGTCCGTTCGCCAGGAAGCGGGCGCGCAGCGCCGCGTTCCGGCCACGGCCGCGGTGGCCGGTACCACCCCTTCTGCCGGGTTCGGGCGCGCGGCGCGCATAGCCTGCCCTTGCCGCCGCCCGGCGAACCTGGGCCGCAAGCGTGCGGGCTTTGCGGCCGGATGCCGAGCCCCCATCCCGCCCCCTTCCCGGCCTGACCCGGAAATCTTCGCCGTCGCGGCTCATGGCACCAACACCGGGGCGGGAAATTGATGTGCCAGCCGCCAATCACCTGAAAAGACGTGGAAAAGTGCAAAATGTGCCAGCCGCTTAGAAACCGAGCCAGCCGAAATCACCTTGCCTATACAACCACATGCACCCCGCCGGCCGGCGGTGCTTTTATCTCGCCATCGATTTTCATTAGCCTTCCCAATAGCTTGCAATCCCACCGACACACCGAGATGGCGCACCAGACCACGCCAGAGACCGCCATGCCACGTCACCGCGCAACCTTGCCGGAAAGAGGGACGAAGAGGCCGGCCGACACCGGTCTGGCTGCTGCCCGGTCGACCGGCCGAGGGTTGACGGGCGGCGGTTCGGATGTCGCTTCAACCGCAGCCGCATCGTGATCGACAGGGGTGTCGGATCGGCCCGCGAACAGCGCCGCGCGCGTCCAGGCGTGGGGATCGGGAGCGGCCAGCGCGACGCGATCAGCCGCTGTCCCGCCGATGATCGAGGCGAGCCTGTTCACATATGCCACGGTCTCCAGAGGTAACGGTCGACCCGTCGCCAAGTGATTTTCGTAGCGGCCGGGACCAGCATTGTAGGCCGCGAGAAAGCCTGGAATGCCGTAGCGATCATACATCTCACGCAGGAAGGCCGCGCCCGCCATGATGTTGTCGCGGGGATTATAAATGTCGCTCCCTAGACCGTAACGGGCGCGCAGATCGGCCCAGGTATCGGGCATGATCTGCATGAGCCCGGTCGCGCCTTTTTGCGACACGGCGCGAGGATCTCCCGCGCTTTCGACACGCATCACTGCATAGATCCAGCGTTCGGGAATCGAGAAGCGGCGTGCAGCCTCCGCCACATCAGCAGCGACGCTATCGATCCCGGGCGCAGCGCGAACGGTCGGCACGCTAACGGTCGGCACGGGGGCGGCGATTGACGCCGTTGCCGTGCACATGCCGACAAGCAGCGCGGCACCTGAAACGCGGAGCGAGCACACCTGTGTCAGCTCCGCGCGTCGCGCCGCGATGGGCGGTTCCACACGAGGTGATGTTCCTGCCCCTCGCCGCTGGACTGAAACAGGTTGGCGTTGATCGAGTGCGCCAGCGCGGGATCCTCGATCACCAGCGACACATAGGCGCCGGCGCGCTCGCCAACGCGTTTCCAGCCGGCGCCGACCTCCAGTCCCTCGCCGTCCGCGCCGAGATGAACGCGGTAGTCCGGCGCATTTTCCGCATCGGCATCAGCCGGGACGAGGCAGAGTTCAGCGCTGAGGCTGAGGGTTTCGATACGTCCGTGGAAGCCGTCGGCGGTTCGGGTGAAGCGACCAATCTGCGTCATCACATGTTCCTCTTGCTCGGGATCGGGGTGTTTCAGTGGGTGAATTTCTGTGCGCCTGCGGCGCGATCACGCTCGGACGTCGTCCAGAGCGGCGTCAGCCGGCCGGTGATCGTGGACACCGGAAGTGGGCCGAAATACCGACCATCGAAGCTGTCCGGGACGTCGGGATTCATCAGAAAGACGTCGCCCGGCGTAAGCAGCCGACATCCTTTCCAGACAGGCAAACCGCGACCGAGACGGTCTTGCTTCCGGGCATCACCGAGGTGCTTTCCATCGACGGTGATGCGGGCGCCGATACGACAGACACGCTGCCCGGAAGCGCCGGCAACGTGCTTCAGCATCGGCACGCCGCGCGGTAGATAATGCCGTTCGGCAAGTAAGCCGGCGAGCGCCTTGGGAGGCAAGACGGCGACCAGGTCGCCAACCTTCGGCGCGGGCACCGGGCGCATCCGGTACAGACCGACGGGCACGCTCGCGCTGGCGTTCCAGATAAGCCTCGGCGACGGGTGAATGAACGCGGTGACGATCGTCGCCATGGTGGTGAAATACGCCACCATCACATAGCCGAACCGGGTCATGCCTGCAGCTCCCGGCGCTGAAGCCAGGCGCGGTGGCGCTCGATCGCATAGGCTCGAGGCTGGATCCCGGCCGTCAGCCGATTATGGACATGACACCAGTGGTCGGGCGCCGCGTCGCACGGATCGACGCCCGCGGCCTCGACGGCGTCAATCGCCTGGAGGACGCGCTCGACCTTCGGCCAGCCATGGATCGACAGCAGCAGCTCGCCACCCGGGCGCACGAACGGCAGCGTCGAATAGGCGTCGCCCAATGCAACGGTCTGGACGATGTCGATGCGCGACAGGATCGTCCCGAACAGGTTCGACGCCCAGCGGACGAACGCGAATACCTCGCCGGGTCTGAAGCTGACGATGCGGCGTCGCCGATCGACGATCCGGTCATGGGCGATGCGGCCAAAGCTAATCCAGTGTTCGGTCCGCTTCTCGATCCAGGTCAGTTCGACATGGGTGAGGCCGTCTCCGGCAAGCGACGCGGGCGTCAATCTCCCGCTCAGATTCGGGCGCGCGCTACCAATCATCATTCTTCTCCTGCATTTTCGGGAAACTCGCGCGCGAACAGCGTCCGCAGCATGTCGGCGATGGTGGTGCCCCGCTTGACCGCGATGAGTTTCATCCGCTGTCGGAGCGCTGGCGTGACGTCGATGGTGAGCCGCGCGGTGAAGCTCCCGGCAGCGATCGCGTTACCCCCGCCGGGTGTGTCGGCGGCCCTTATCCAGCGGTCGGCGTCGCCCGGCCGCGATGCGAACCCTGCCCTGGCGGGTCGATCGCTCACGGGACGATCCCCTCGATTTCGGCGGCGAGCTGCGCGATCTCGCGCGCGGCGGGGCCGTCCTCTTCGATCTCGAAGGCGAGCCGGCCATGCTGCGCGGCGTGCGCGAAAATGACACGCTGACCGACGCGCGCACCGAGCAGAGGCGGATCGTGATCCGCCAGCGCATCGGCGGTCGCGCGCGCGATCACGCTGCGTCCAACG
>JAYVRZ010000394.1:0-19218 GCA_043775965.1 Sphingomonas sp. | reverse complement strand
ACCGCGACCGCGACCGCGACCGCGACCGCGACAATGGAAGTGCTTGGCGTCGAGCGAATCAAGGCCGTCGCCGATCGGGGCTACTTCAAGATCGAGGATATCGAGGCCTGCGAGGCGGCCGGAATCACCTCCTACGTGGCCAAGCCAATCCGCAGCCCCGCCGTGCGCGAGGGCTTTTTCGGCAGGGGCATGCTCCAATACGAGCCTGACCGGGACGTCTTTGTTTGCCCGGCTGGGGCAGCGCTTTTGCCGCGTTACCGTGGCAAGTCGCGCAACAATGTGGAGGTCGACTATGCCAACCGCGATGCCTGCAAGGCGTGCGTGCTGAGATCGCGCTGCACACGCTCATTCCGCCGCGTCTCACGACTGGATAACGAGGCCGTTCTCGACCGCAAGGCGGCGCGGTTGGCAGCCAGGCCCGAGATGCTGGACCACCGGCGAAACAGCGTCGAGCATCCGTTCGGCACCATCAAGCAGTGAATGGGCCAAGGCACGTTTCTGATGCGCCGGCTCTAGAACGTTCGCGGCGAATTCAGCATGACCGCGCTCGCCTATAATGTCAGACGGGCCATCGCTCTGGTCAGTGTCCAGGGCCTGATCGCCGTAGCGAGAGCGTAAACGGGTCTTTTCGCGCTTCATTGAACCGCTGGGCCTAGGGTAAACGGTTTTCGGCGGCCCCAAGGGGAGGCCAGACGGCAGAATTACGGCTTGTTTGGCTTGCGCAACCGGGGCTGAGGAAACCCGTCACCGTCTACGCCGCTGCTCGCGACTTTTCATACGGTCTGTTTGATTTCGGCATCAGGTGTCACTGGTTGCGATCCAACGCGGCCGGTCCCGAAATAGCATCGATCCCGGGGACCATCGATGCCTTCTCTCCAGACGTTGCCAATTGGAAACGTATGACCCTACACCTGCTATGACTAATCAGTCTCGTCTGACTGGCTTAACCATGATTACTCTTCATTCATTTTATCCTGTCATTCGGGATAAAATTTTGACGGGTGGGCCATGGACGACCAGTTCGAGACGATCGCGTTACAGCGATTGGACAGTATGCTGCACACAGAGCGTGACGCGCTGCCGTTCGGCGTCGTCGGCTTCGATTACGCGACGGTAGTTCACGTTTATAACGCGACAGAGGCGCGGATGTCGGGACTTGACCCGGCATCCGTGACGGGCGTGCCCTTCTTCGAAGCGGTCGGGCAGTGCATGAACAATTTCATGGTCGCGCAGCGGTTCGAGGACGAGACGGAACTCGACGAGATCCTGCCCTATGTGCTCACGCTCAAGATGCGCCCGACGCGCGTTCGATTGCGCCTGTTGGCAAGCCCCGGAGCGCGCTACCATTACGTCCTGATCGAACGGTGACGGCGGTGGAAGCCTCGGGCGAGGAACGGCTTCTCGAGTTCCTCTACGCATGCCCGGTGGGATTGATCGAGTTCGATGCCGCTGGCACCATCGCGGTCGTCAACCCACACGCGATGCAACATCTGTTCCCGCTGGCCGGCGAGCGAGACATCGACAATCTGTTTTCTATCCTGGAGCACCACGCGCCCGAGATCCGCACCATGATCGCGGAACATCCCCGCAAAACCGGACGCATCTGCGATGGGCATCGGATCACCGTCGATCTCGGCAATGGCCGCGCCGGCGCGGTGCCGAAGGTCCTTGCCTGCTCGATCGTCAAGCTCGGCCCGGACCGGCTGATGGCGACGATCGCCGACATCAGCGCGCAGGTGGTTCAGGAACAACGGCTGCGCCAGGCCGATGCGTGGTTCTCGACCTTGCTCGATCAGATCAACGACTATGCCGTCGTCACCCTGTCCCCGAGCGGTCTCGTCCTCGCCGCGAATGAGGCGTTCGCTCAGCAGACCGGGCGATTGTGCGCGGACGTCATGGGCCGCGACCTTGGCGAAATCCTGCGCTGCGAGGGCGGGGTCGATCCGACGGCGCTCCACGAGCAACTGACGGTGGCGATGCGGGACGGGTGGCAGTGCCGCGCGTCGGGCGAGCGGTACTGGTGCCAGCGACTGGTCGTGGCGCGCTCCGATTCCGACACCACCGGTCCGGACAGCTTCTCAGTCGTGCTGCGCGATGTGCCGCGGCGCGGCGCGGCGACCGACGACCTTCGCCGCCTGCTCACCTGCGATCATCTGACCGGCGCGTCGAACCGGATGCACTTCCGACAATGCCTCGACAGGGTGCGCGAGGAATGGGAGAAAACCGGGTGCGCGGCGGCGCTGGTGACCATCGACCTCGATCATTTCAAGCTAGTCAACGACCGTTACGGTCACCCAGTCGGCGACGAATTGCTCTGCGCCGTCGCGAAGGCGTGCATGGCGCTCATACCGCGCGGCGCGACGTTCGCCCGCATAGGCGGTGAAGAGTTCACCGCGCTTCTGCCCGGTCACGACGGCGACGCTGCCGAAGTGCTGGCGGAAGCGATGCGCCGCGCCGTCGCAAACATCGTGGTCCCGGTCGCTAGCGACATATTGAAGGCAACAGCCAGTCTTGGCTGCGCGACGCTCGCCGAAGCGAGGGGCAACGTCGACCGGCTGATCGCGCTCGCCGACGAACGTCTCTACGCCGCAAAGCGCGAGGGACGGGATCGGGTATGCGGCGTCCGCGCGCTCGCCGCGTGAACGAGCCGTCAATGTCCACGCAACTTCATCCGGCGGCCATCGCGCGTATCGTCGAGGCGGTCGTTCGCACCGAGGTCGAGCGCCTCCGCGGCCGGGGCACGGGCACGATGCTGTCCAGTGTCTGGGCTATAGACTTGCCACTCGGTGATGACGGACTCGGGATCGACTCGCTGGAGATCTTCGGCATTCTCGCGGCGTTGGCTGAGATGTTCGATCTCGATGCCGGCACGCTGACGGAGCGACCACCCGAGCGGGTAGGCGATCTGTTCGATTGGGTCGAGCGTGCGCCAGGCCCGGGGGGGAGGATCACCGTTGCGACGTCGGGATCGACCGGTCGTGCCCGGCGCTACACCCATGCGATCGCCGACCTGCTGGACGAGGCCGCCTATTTCGCGTCGATGGTGGCAGGACGGCGCCGCGTCGTCGCCATGGTTCCTGCGGATCATCTCTACGGGCTGATATGGACCACGCTGCTGCCGTCCGTAGCGGACCTGCCGGTGGTGGAGCGGCGGATCGGGGCGCGGCTCGACCTCCTGCCCGGCGACCTCGTCGTCGCGGTACCCGACCAGTGGCGCGTGATACCGCGGCTCGCCGGTTCGCTGCCGACAGACGTGTGGGGCGTCAGCTCCGGCGCGCCGCTTCCCGGCGACATTGAGGCAGCGGTACTGGACGGCGGCGTCACGCGCGTCCTCGACGTGTACGGAGCGTCGGAACTGAGCGCGATCGCCGTGCGCGTCGCGCCGGATCCCGATTACCGACTGCTCCCGCGCTGGCGCTGGGCGGTGGGCGGCGACGCCGTGATCGACCGCCATGGCGAACACTGGCCGCTGCCCGATCACGTCGCCCGCATCGGCGAGCGGGCTCTCCGTCCGATGGGGCGCCGCGATGCGGCGGTCCAGGTCGGCGGGCACAATGTCTGGCCGCACCGGGTAGCGGAGATGCTGCGAACCGTGCCGGGCGTCGCCGATGCCGCAGTACGGCTTGGCGACGATGCGCGGCTCAAGGCCTTCGTGGTGCCTGAAGTCGGCATTGATGCGCAGGTTCTCGAACGATCGCTGCAAGAAATTGCGGCGACGCTATCCGCGGCGGAGCGACCGGTGCGCTATACCTATGGCGCGGGCCTGCCGCGCACCCTTATGGGGAAACTGGAAGACTGGTCATGATGCACGCTTCGGTCGACACCGAGGGCGCACGTCCCCTCGATTTCGCCTGTGCCAGCTGCCGTACGGTCCTGCCCGTGGCCTTCACCATGGCATTCCAGCCAATCGTCGACGTCGTCGCCGGCCGTGTCTTCGCCTATGAGGCGCTGGTGCGCGGGCAAGAGGGGCAGTCCGCGGGCGACATCCTTGCCCGCATCGAATGGCGTCGGACCACGGGCAACCGCGTCACCCCTTCCTTTCGCCGCGGCCGCTCGGCGAGATGTCACTCAAGGGCACGTCATTACGGCATGACGCGGTGTCAATGCAGGATTACCGGGCTGTCCTCCGCACCAATACAAAACGGGATTAGGTAACGATGGTATCCCCGGTAGAAGGCGCCACCGATATGGTGCCCAGATCACGAGAGGCGATGCAGTCTCGCCAAGTGCACGGAGGACATGTGGTGCCGACCATCGGGGTGGTTGCAGAAAGCTAACGGGTGCAGAACAAAGCAGAACAACGAAGCTGCCTCGATCACGCATGCTGTTAGAATCTCCAACCACCCGGTTCTTTATCGCGGCGGATTGGGCTTTTTAGATCGGGCGTAACAAAGAGTCTCGACGCTCGCCCCGCTCGCCCCGCTCGCCGACTTGTCCTGAATGGGATCGGATTTTGGCAACTACCTTACTGGCGAACCGGTAGCATATAATCCGCTCGTGACAGTGTATTATCGCAGACAACGTTGCGACGAGATTGGCGGTTGTGCGACAGGCATGGGTTGGACGTGGGCACCCGTCGCGTAAGATGCCGGTATGTCCAGTGCTTCGGTCCGATCCCCTCGCGTTCTTCGTCTTGTGCCTACGCTGCTGGTCGTGTGGTTGTGGTGCCTGGTCGGTGCGGTCAACGTCGGTTTGTCGCTGATACCACCGGTTCAGTGGCCGGAACCGATCAAAGTCGCGATCACCTGCCTTTGTGGCATCGCACTTTCGCTGATCGTATCCGAAGCGGCACGGCGAACGGCCGACGCGCGATTGCGGGTCGCATTTCCTTTGGTGGCGGCTTCGGTATTGCTGGGTGCCACGACGCTTTGGGCGATCGATGTGCTAGTGCAGAACTGGACGATCGGGCGACCGCTATCCAGTGATGCGACCGCCGGCGCGTTTCTGCTGCGGCGATACAACTGGGTGTATTTCGCCGTTCTGTTCAGCCTCCAAGGCTCGATCTCGGCCCTGGTCGCATCGACGCAACGCCTGCGTGCCCGCGAACAGCAACTGGCCGAGGCGCGGCTTACGGCGTTGCGTCTTCAGATCAATCCGCATTTTCTCTTCAATGCGCTCAACGCGCTGTCGACGCTCGTCGCCGAGGCTGGCGCGGTGGAAGCGCAGGAGATGGTCTTGCGCCTGTCCGACTTCTTCCGTTTCTCGCTTTCGACCGAGCCGACCGAATTGGTGTCGCTGGAAAGCGAACTGGAGATGGTCGAGGCCTATCTCGAAATCGAGTCCGTGCGGTTCGGCGAACGTTTGCGGATCGACTATGCGTGCGACCGCAGCCTGGGCGATGCCGAAGTGACGAGCCTGATCCTCCAGCCGCTGGTGGAGAACGCTGTCAAATATGCGGTGGCACCGTCCAGGGAAGCCGTGACGATCGCCATCACGGCGCGGGTCGACGCCGGCGATCTCGTACTAACCGTCGTGGATGATGGCCACGTCGATCCCGTCCGATCGATGCCGCCCGGCACTGGCGTCGGATTGCGCAACGTGGCCGCGCGGCTCGACGCGCTCTATGGCGCGGCTGGAAGGCTGAGCGCGGAACGGATCGAGCGCGGTTTCGCTGCGACGATACGCATGCCGTTCCGTCGGTCGTCACCGGCGAAGGCAGCATGATGCGCGTTCTGCTGGTCGATGACGAGCCGCTTGCGATCCGAGGACTGACACAGGCCTTGAAGGCGATCACAGGCGTCGAACTGGTCGGCACCGCCACGGATGGCAATGGCGCGATCGCGGAAGCGATGCGGCTGGCACCCGATCTCGTCATCCTCGATATTGAGATGCCCGGTCCTGACGGTATCGCGGTTGCTGGCGAACTGTATCGCGAGGGCGGGCCGGAGATTATCATCCTGTCCGCCTTCGACCGCTATGCAGCCGATGCCTTTGCGGTCGAGGCCGTGGATTATCTTCTGAAACCGCTCCGGCCCGACCGATTGCGACAGGCGATCGGCCGCGCAGAACGGCGCCGGGCGGAAAAGGCCGCAATGGCAGGCACAGCGTCCGGCGGTTCGCCCACCCCGGCGTCGGGCCTGCACATCCCGGATCGAAACGGCGGGCGCGATGTGGCGATAGCCGATATCGTCTGGATCGAAGCGGCCCGCGACTATGCGCTGATCCATACCGCGACGCGCAGCCATCTCCTGCGCACAACCATGGCGGAATTGAGCGCGGCGCTGCCCTCCTCGATCCGCCGGGTACATCGATCGGCCTTCGTGGCCCTCGCACGGGTCGAACGATGGTCGCCTGCGCAGAAAGGCGTCTATCAGCTCATACTGGGCGATGGCACCGAAGTGGCCGTGGGCCCGACTTATCTTTCCGACGTACGGGCGGCGCTCCGCAGCGTGAAGCGATAGCCCACCTCTTGCATCGTCGCCTGCCTTTCCCGCCCTGGAGCGCCCACCCATGTCTCGCCTTCTGATCACCGCGCTTGCGCTTTCAGCCGCCATTCCGATCCCCGCACAGACGAAGGGTGTCGCGCGCGACGCCCCCGCGTCTTGGGGCTTCGATGCATCCGGCATGGACCGGGGCGTGACGCCGGGCGACGATTTCTTTGCCTATGCCAACGGCGACTGGGTGCAACGGATTGCCATCCCGAACGATCGCGCAACGGTCGGCCTGTTCGCCGACCTCGATCCGGTCGCCGACGCGCGCGTCCGCGGTCTGCTCGACGCCATCGATCCTCATCAATCTGTCGATAGCCAGACGGGGAAGCTGCGCGCGCTGTATCAGGCGTTTCTGGACGAACGAACGGTCGAGGCCCGGGGTATGCAGCCGCTCAAGTCCAACCTCGACCGGATCGCCGCCGCGCGCGACCGCGAGGATCTTGCGGATCTGATGGGGCAGGCGCATTCGGGCTTCGGCGCCAGTATCTTCGACATCGACCTGGCGACCGATTCCAAGCACTCGGACCGATACGCCGTCTATCTGGGGCAGAGCGGCCTCGGGCTGCCCGACCGCGATTATTACCTGCAACCGCGTTTCGCACCAAAGCTCGACGCCTATACGCACTACGCGACGCGGCTGCTGGCACTGGCCGGATGGTCGGATCCAGCCCGGCAGGCTCGCGACCTCGTCGCGTTCGAAGCCCGCATCGCCGGGGCCAGCTGGACCCGCGAAAGCGTGCGCGATCCATTGAAGACGTATAATCCACGCACCCTTGCCGATCTCGAACGTCAGGTGCCAAGCTTTGCTTGGGGCCGCTTTCTCGACGGCGCCGGCTTGACGCGTTCGCAGCGGCTGGTCGCGACAACCGACACCAGCTTGCCGCGGATCGCCGACCTGTTCGCTGGCACGCCGATCGACACGGTGAAGGCGTGGCTCGCGTTCCGCACCGCCGATGCTGCATCGCCCTATCTATCGGACGCCTTCGTCCAGGCCCGCCGCGATTTCCGGACCGTCATATTGGCCGGGCAACCTTCGCTATCGCCCCGATGGCAACGCGGCGTCCATGTAGTGAACGAAGCAATGGGATCCGCCGCCGGAGAGCTGTACGTCCAGCACTTCTTCCAGCCCGATAGCCAGACGGAGATCATGGCGCTGGTCGACCACATCCGGTCAGCGCTTGCCAAGCGTATCGACGCCGCGTCCTGGATGAGTGCCGAGACGCGGCAGGAGGCGCTACGCAAACTGGCGCGCCTCGAGGTACAGGTCGGCCGACCACGGGCCTGGATCGATTATGACGCGCTGGTGGTGCGCCCGGACGACCTGTACGGAAATGTCGTTCGCGCGCGCGCCTTCGACTGGCACCGGCGCATCCTGCAACTCGCATCTCCTTGGAACAAGAGCGACTGGCGTTTCTGGCCGCAGGACCCTACGGCGTACACCGAAAACGGTCAGCTCATCTTCACGGCAGCAATGCTGCAATTCCCGTTCTTCGATCCCAAAGCCGACGCGGCGGTAAACTATGGCGCGATCGGCAGCGTGATCGGGCACGAGTTAAGCCACCAGTTCGACGATCAGGGCCGGATGGACGATGCCGATGGACAGCTGCGCGATTGGTGGAAACCCGCCGATGTGCTTCGTTTCCAGACGCAGGCGGCGCGGCTGAGCAAACAATATTCATCAATGCAGCCGCTGCCCGGATTACACGTGAAGGGTGACCTGACTCTTGGCGAGAACATAGCCGATCTGGGCGGCGTATCGATCGCACTGGCGGCCTATCACCTTTCCCTTGGCGCGCATCCGGCGCCTGTGATCGACGGCTTCACGGGCAACCAGCGTTTCTTCCTGAGCTGGGCGCAGGCCTGGCGGCAGAAGAGCCGCGACGACGAACTGCGGCGCCTCGTCGCCTCGAACGTCCACAGTCCCCCGGTGGAACGCGTCAACGGCGTCGTGCGCAACATGGATGAATGGTACGCCGCCTGGCACGTACGACCGCGACAGCGGCTTTATGTAGCCCCCGTCGATCGCGTCCGGATATGGTGACGGCATCAATCAGCAGGCCCCCCGTACTCCGGTCAGCCTTGGCGGCAGCGCACTCGTGCTGCCAAGCTAATCTCCCGATATTTTGCAAGGGCGTGACATGACCGAACAATCTTTTGGTGTTCTGGTGCGGGAAAGGATGATCCCGTTCCCCGCTTCCATCAGCGCGCAGGCGCGCGCGGTGCTGGAGCGTATGGTTCGCGCGGATGGCATGCCGCTGAATGCCATGTTCGCGATGCCGGCCGCGGACGACATCGATGCCTGGATGAGCATCAAGACCGCGGCGGATGAGCAATATAGAGTCGCCGTGGAGGGACTTACGGGCAGCACGCGTTCGCGTGTTGAAACGATCACGACCGGGGGCTGCGTTATGCATGTCGCGACGCCGGAAACGCAGCTCCGGGCCGACTGCGCCTATATCGATCTTCATGGTGGCGCCTTGATGTTCGGCGGTGGAGCAGCATGCCGGGCCGGCGCACGAATGCAATCCGACCAGCACGGCGTGCGATGCTACGGCGTGGATTATCGGATGCCCCCGGAATATCCTTATCCCGCCGCCCTGGACGATTGCCTGACGGCCTATCGATACGTCCTGGAGCGGCATGCCCCCGATAAGGTCGTCGTCGGCGGTCGATCAGCCGGCGGCAACCTCGCGGCGGCGTTGGCGCTGCGGGCGCGGGCCGAGGGCCTCCCGTTGCCGGCTGGACTGGTCCTGTTGTCTCCAGAAATTGACTTGACCGAGAGCGGTGACAGCTTCGAGGTGAACCAGATGGTCGACGTGGTCCTGCCGGGGTCGCTGATGCCGATCAACCGCCTCTATGCAGACGGGGCCGATCTCGCCCACCCGTATCTATCCCCGCTGTTCGGGGATTTGCGGGGACTCCCGCCAACCCTCCTGCAATCGGGAACCCGCGACCTTTTCCTCTCCAATACTGTCCGCATGCACCGGGCTTTGAGGCAAGCCGACGTCTTGGCGGAACTGCACGTCTTCGAAGCAATGCCTCACGGCGGTTTCATGGGAGGCACTCCCGAGGACGATGAACTGGCCGCCGAGGTATCGCGTTTCGTTCGGGCCCGGTGGGATGAAATATCGTAGGGTTGGATCAGCGGATTTTAGTCGCTGCCTGTAGTTGTGGCTCAAAGCGCGGTTGTGACAGTGCCTCTCAAGAAGTCCCAGTTGAGATTCAGAGATTAAACCTTGGAGACGATCATGCCGTCCGCTCCGTTTACAATAGATGTTCCAGAAGCTGCGATCATAGATCTGAAAAACCGGCTTTCCGCGGTGCGCTGGCCGTGCTCGATTGACGATGAAAGCTGGGGCGATGGCGCGAGTGTTTCCTTCATGCTTCGACTTGCCGATCATTGGTTGAACCGCTTCGATTGGCGGTTGCAAGAACGGCGGCTCAATCGGCTGCCGCAGTTTATAGCGACGATCAGCATGCCGTCACTGGCGTGAAAGAACGGCCTGTCATGCCGATGAGGGCACGCCGATGGTCGCCCGACATCCTCCCGCGGAGCCGAACAGATGACGATCGCTAGACCATGGGCCTGGAGCCTCTTCCCCATTTGCGCATTTGCCATACCGCTAGCCGCCGCATCCGCGCCGACCAGTCGAGCAAGACAGGCGGCCCCGATAGCCGCTGCGGTCAGCGAGTCGCACAGGCCGGCAGCGGATCGCCAGAGGGATGCGCTGAGGAATCCGGCCTACCTCATCAGCTTGACCAGACTGAAGCGCGGCCAACGGGTGGCCGACGTGGCGCCGGGCAAAGGCTATTTCACGCGAATCTTCAGTCGTGTGGTGGGATCGAAGGGGCAGGTCTGGGCGATCGTTCCGTCCGAGCTTGCAGCAGCGGAGAAGCACGCATTACCCGACATCGAGCAAGTGTCCCGCGACCCGGTTTATGCCAACGTCAAAACTCTGGTGCAGCCCTTGGCGACCATAGCGGCACCTGCCAGCTTGGATGTCGTCTGGACCTCGGACAATTATCATGATCTTGTCGGTAATCTGCCCACGGCGATCGAGAGCTTTGACCGTGCCGTGTACCGAATGACGCGCGCCGGCGGCCTGTTCGTCGTGATCGATTATGTCGCGGCGAAGGGTAGCGGAGATCTGGATTCGACGACGTTGCATCGTATCGATCCAGAACTCGTCAGACGACAGGTCGAGGCAGCCGGCTTCCGTCTCATCGCCGACGATACTATCCTCTTCAATCCAGACGACGATCACAGGCGGCCGATATTTGAGATGGGCGGGCGAGCCGATCAATTCGTCTACGTCTTTCGAAAACCGACGGCTGTCGGCGTGTCAACGAAGAAGCCGCCCCGGACGGCCTCGGCGCCTTGACCCCGCGAAGCTGAAACACCGGCTTTCGATGAAAACGGCGATCCAGCCTTGCGGACGTGCGGAGGATGGCGCTTCACGCACTTACGTCACTCACTCGCGCCGCGCGTTGCCTTCGGCGACAGACTGACCGGATCGCTCAGGCTGTACAAAGAAAACCGGTTGCGCCCTCTCATGTTCGAGGCAGGGGGACGGATTCTACCTCCACTTGGCGTTTCGGTGTTCCCGCATGAGATCGCCATGCCCCCACGCTCTTGGGTGGCGCGAGTCTTCGACGTGCGACGCTGGACTAAAATGCCAGCTGGGGGTCATTTCGCCGCGCTGGAAAAACCAAATCTGCTTGCAGCCGAACTACGGGTTTTTCTTCGACCATTTCGATAGACTGCGTGGCGTATAGCCAAGACAACTGCATCAGATAACGATGCGAACGGCGTCTTTTGTTGGAACCGGACATTTCGTGATCAACTGATGAATATCTCGGTTTGGTTGCATCCAGCCATCCCAATTGGGATTATGTTTCGGGATTGATCTTAGCCCCCGGGGGCGGCCCGGGGGGAGTACCTGACTTAACAACGTCAGTTTGTGACGATTCGGCAGATATTTACTTGGCGTGTCCGGCCGCTTTTAAAATGAGGTTCGCGATTTCGCTGGGATGGGAAATCAATGAGAGATGGCTTGCCTTAACTTCAATTGTTTCAGCATTCATACGTTTGGCCATATATCGCTCAAGAGTAGGATTAATCGTACGATCATCTGTGGAAACAGCATAAAAACTCGGCTTCGAACGCCAAGCGGCCTGTGTCGTTTTTCCCATTAAAAGGGCTTTGTGGAAGGGCTGCTGGACAGCGAACAGTGCCCGTGCCTTGGCTCGGGGAAGATCACCGGCAAAATCGCGCAGAAAAGCTTCCTCTCCCAGGCGACCCTCGTCACCATCGAAAACGATCCCCGCCGAGGCGGCCGGTGTGGGAAACCTTTTGGCGAGCGCTGCATAATCTTCGCCCGCATCTGGCGCACGAGCTGCAACATAGACAAGAGCTGAGACGCCTGGATCAACCCCCACCTCGGAAACGATCATTCCGGAGAAAGAATGTCCCGCAAGGACAGTCGGCCCATCCTGGCGGGCCAAGGCCTTGCGCGTCTCCGCGACCGCGTCTTCCAGGGTAGTGAGCGGGTTCTGGACGGACGTCACGTTGAGCCCTGCGGCCTGAAGGATAGGAATAACCTCCGACCAGCTTGATCCATCGGCAAATAGCCCATGCACCAGCACGACGTTGCGTGCGGTAGCGTGGGACGCGGCGTCGGCAAAGTCTGGTATGGAAAGCCCGACTGCGGCCAAACCAGCCAGAGAGCCGAACGTGCGACGGCTGATGCTGCGGGGTGTGTCCTGGCGATCGAAAGTCATCGGGCGTTGTCTCCGGAGCGATGGAAAATGGCTCTCACTTCATCGGACACTCAATGACGCCCAATATTCCACCACACTCGAAAAAATCTGTAACCGCCGAAGTCAGCCCTCGTAGGACGTACGCTTCTGGAGGCCGTCGGCGATACCATGGAGGTCGGCTTGGGGCTGACCGGACACAACACTGAAGCCGATGCCGCGTCGTGACCAGGCATATCCGATCGCACCATCCAACGGCACCTCTTGCATGGCAGCATCGGTGTCGATTCCGATCATCCGGCGTACCATTACGCCGATGCGTAGATTGTCGCTGTTCCGATATACGAACAGCGCTGCCGAGCCCTGCTTCGTGGGGACCAGGCGACCGCCGAGCAGCGTATAGCCCGCGGATTGAAGGTCAGGGGCCGCAACCGCTCGACCGGAATTGCCGGCATCGAGTCCTACGCGCAACGCTGGCTGACCATTCGTCTGCTCAAGCGGCTGCGGAGCATATGCAAAGACCTGTTGTGCCATTGCTGCCTGTTGTCCAAGCGACGCAAGACCGTGCGCTTCGGACGAACCGCGTCCGAGCCAACCGGCGCTCGTTCCCGATACGAACGCCGCGGCGATGCCTGCTGCGATCGCGTAGCGGCGCCAGCCATTCTCCCGTTGGGTCGGTCTCAGCTGGTGCGCCAGGAGAGCATACGGGGTCGGCTCGTCCGCTTTCGGTGCCAAAGCTTGCCGCAACGCAACCGTATCGGCTTGCCATCCACTGACCCGGGAAGCCGTCCTGGGATCGGTTGCAAGATATCGCTCCACGTTCGCGCGCGCGTCGTCATCGAGGAGGCCGTCGACGTAGGCGTGGAAATCGTCGTCTTCGTATCTCGAACTGGTTCCGGTCATGGTTCACCTCGCGCGCCCAGCGTCGCAGGAGCTGGGCTTGTACCTCTAAGCCGGTCGCGGGCACGACTCAGGCGCGACATGACGGTGCCGATCGGGATGCCAAGCGTTGCCGCCACGCTCGCATAATCCAGCCCCTCTACCGCTACCAGGAGCAGAACTGAACGGTGTTCGTCAGGAAGGATGCTTAGCCGGCGCAGCACGTCGTTTAACTCGCTGCTAGCATCCTGATTGGCCACAACGGCAGTCCGCTCCGGGGTTATCCACCAGCACGGCATCCTGCACCCGCTTGCGCCGCCATTGGTTGACGAAAAGATTGTGCATGATTGAGAACAGCCATGGCCGCATGTCCCCTGTACCGTGCCGTGTTTCAATGCCGTCAATTGCCCGTAGCAGGCTGCCCTGCACAAGATCGTCCGCGTCCTCGCGCCCATTCAAAAGCGCGAACGCGTAACGACGCAACGCCGGTATATGCTGTTCCAAGGCCGATAGACGATCCACGTCATACGAGCATAGGATAGTGGCGCGCAGGACGCCATCGTCCCTGGCTTTCAAAGGTGGCTGCTGCTCCACAGCGGGTTATATTTATGCAACTTATCGGCCTCCTGGTCAAATCCCCAGCCGATTTTTCGATGCCGGTGGCGTATTGTCAAAGCGGCCGCAATCCACTCCGCTTTCCAGGAAGGGAACCAAAATCGAGACCGCCTGACCAAAAGGGGCCAAGGCCACCTGTCTTAACTAGCCGTTTTCCCAAAATCTGTTCCCGATTTAAAATTCTTAGAATTGCGAATTACGATGGGAAAAACGGGAAAGTTCTTGCGTCGCGAAATCCCTAAGTTTCGGACGTTTCGAAAGTCGCTGGTTTTGCGACACTGAGTGGCCGAAGACGTCTTCTGTCGCGCTGCAAAAGGGGGCCCTTTTCAATGAGAGAAACGCCCATACCTAGGTTCCAACCCTCTGTTGGAGGCGTAGCGCCCGTCGCATTTGCTTGGTCGCCCATGAGTTGTTGAACGGCCATTACGGCCAACGATATCTGCAAGAATCCGCTGCGGCTTACGCGTTCCAACCCTGAAGCGGCGCTATCGCCTGTAAATAATGGTTCCATCATAGTTCCCATTCAGCGCTCACAGCGCTTCGGTGATATCTTTATCGGTCTACTCAGAGTGGCCGAGTTACCTAAGTGCATCGCACGACCTTGCGCTCAGAACTCGTCCCGCCAAGGCAACGGCGGCTTGTCGCCGTGACAATGCAAGTGCGCCAGCCAGCCCGATCAAAGACAACCCGCTCATGAAGAGGTATCCACCCGCCCCGACACGCTCGTAGAGCATGCCAGATCCGAGCGTCGCAAGACCCGAGAGTAGACCGAAAGCCATGGCGCCGTTGATTTGCTGCGCTACCGACGCATCCTCGTGGCGGGTGAACCGGGCCGTGAGCTGCAGCGACGCGAGAAAGGGAGCGCAGAGCGTCAGGGCATGGAGGATTTGCAGAGGCCAGAGCAGCCAGAGCGGCGGACACGCGGCGAGAACAGTCCATCGCCCAACTGAAGCCAAGCCAGCTACGATCAGCAACCTCTCCGGCGTCAGCCTGCGGCGCCAGGGTTCCATGAACCAGAGAAACGCGACTTCCGCGGCCACACCTAGGCCCCAGAGCAAACCGGCGGTGGCCGCGTCGATGCCCTGTTCGCGCCAGATCAGAACCGAGAAGGCGTAGTAGAACGCGTTCGCGGCTTGGATCAGCCCAGCGGCGACGATCATCAGCAGAAACGTGGGATCGCGCATCAGGTCATGAAACACGGCCGAGCGGGCACGCAGGTCGGTACGCGCGCCCACTTCGACCGTCAGTTCGGGCGGGAGAAGCAGACGTGCCGCGAGGACGGCTAGGGCGACCATCGCGGCCGTGCCGATTAGTGCCACCGGCGGACCGAACGTCGCTAGCGCCAGGCCAGCCGTGATGTTGCCGACGACATACGCGGCGGACCCCAGGCCCCTTGACATTGCATAGGCGAAGCCGTCGCGGTCAGCGCGTCGCAGCACGATCACGTCCACGAGCGGTGAACACGCGCTCACCGCCGTCGCGGCGACGAACCATGCGACCGCCAGGGCGGCGAAGCCGTCCAACAGCGCCATCGACGAATAGGCAGCTAGCGCCAGTACCAGCAGGATGATGACAGGTCTTCGCCTCAACGCGAAGCCATCCGCCCAGAGACCGAGCGCCGGCCCAGTGACGATGCGGGCCAGCATCGGCGCAGCGAGGATCACCCCGATCTGTTCGCCGCTGAGGCCCACCGCGCGAAACCATAGCGGCATGTAGGGGGAAGCAATCCCGTTTCCCGCATAGAGCGCAGCATAGACGAGGCCCAGGCGAAGGGCACCGGCGAACGCCGGGCGTAACAGGCCTACCGTTGCCACCGGTCAGGCCATGCTGGCGGCGGTGTGGCGGCGCAGGTCTTCAGCGTAAAGCTCGGGTGCCTCCCAGGCGGGAAAGTGCCCTCCCCGGGGCATGACGATGTAGTGTCGGACGTCGTAGAGGCGCTCGGCGAGTTCGCGCGGTGGAAGCGCCAGATCGTGCGGCCACACCGCAACCGCCGTGGGTACGCGGACATAGTCGTCCGCTGCCAGCGGGGGGCGGAGCCGTGTGCCCTCATGATAGTACCGGACCGACGAACCGATGGTGTTGGTCGCCCAGTAAATCATCAGGTTGTCGATCAGCGTCTCCATCGGCCACACAGAGAGCAGGTCCCCGTCGCAGTCCGTCCAGCCGTGAAACTTCTCCGCGATCCAGCTTGCCAGACCGACCGGCGAGTCCGCCAGACCGAAGGCGAGCGTCTGCGGCTTGGAGCTCTGGATCGCCTGATAGCCGCCCTCGTCCCTGCTCCAGGTTGCGGCGCGACGTGCATAGATCAATTCGGCTTCCGTCGCCGGCCGGTCACCGGGCCGGACGGGCTTCGTGGCGACGGCGGAGACATGCAGAGCAAGAACGCGTTCGGGGTGGTGGAGCGCGGTCCGCGTCGCCACTCCCGATCCGATGTCCGTACCCGCCACGATGAAGCGGTCGTGGCCAAGCGCTGCCATCAGTTTCGGATAAAGGTCTGCCGGCTCGATTTCGTAGGGACGGCTAGGCCTGTCCGAATAGCCGAAGCCCGGGTGCGTCGGGATCACGACATCGAATGAGGGATCGCCGTTCAGGAGCAGAGGTACGAGGCGCTGGTACTCGACGAAGCTCGACGGCCAGCCGTTCATGAGCAGCAACGGTACGGGCCTGTGGCCATGGCCGCGGAAGTGCAGGAAGTGCACGCCATATCCATCGATCGTCGCGCGACGATGTGGAAGCTGGTTGAGGACCGTGGAGCGTTCCTGCCAGTCGTAGTGATCCCGCCAATAGGCGATCAGCGTTCCGAGGAAGCTACTCTGCGTTCCCTGACTCCAGTCCGCCGTCACGGCGTCGTTCCACCTCACGGCCGCAAGACGACGACTGAGGTCATCCATCATGCGCTGATCGAATGGTATTTCGAATGGTACGATCATGCTCGCCTTCTTTGCTTGCGCGGCGCCTGCGAATCCCGTTGCGACGATCAGGCCGATGGCGTCACGGCGTGTCAGCACGGTAGGGTAGATGTAGACGTCATTTGTTACCATCTATATATATTGACTGGTAACAGCAAGGAAAGAAGAGTGCCTGAACATCGCGAAGGAACCCCAAACGAGCTGCGCGATCTCGAGTCCTTCCTCTGGTGTGACTTCGATACGATGGCGGCATGGCGGGACTGGATGGAGCAGCGCCGTTTCGATCGGCACGAGGCGGAGGAAAGTTTTGCCAACGCAAGCGAGGTCCAGAAGGCGCTTCGCTGTCTCGAGGCTTCGAACAACGGCATCGCCGTGTCGGGTGATGTGTTGGAAGCTACGGACCTGCTCAACTTGGTGATCGAACAACGCCGGCTAAGGCCAAGGATCACGACGGACGGCGTTCGTGTGGATGCCGATCCGGGCGACCCGGTCGGCCACGTTCTTCAGATCGCGATCCAGGCGATGACAACGTACGCATGGCCGCGTTTCAAGCTATGTCAGGACCCTTCGTGTCGGGCATCTTTCTTCGACAGCTCTAAGAACGGCAGCAAGGTCTGGTGCTCGATGGAACTATGTGGCAGCCGTAACAAGATGCGGCGGCACCGGGCGAGAGCCGATGCAGCCACAAATAGCGTCATCGGGTAAGCTGCTGCCGGTCCGCGAGATCGTCGCAAGCGTTTAAGTCTGCCGCTACGCCTGTTCTGGCGCTTGGATTTAAGAGGAGGTCACCTTACGAGAAGCGAGCCAAGTCGCGCCGGCTGACCGCGCTCGCCTACAACATCAGACGGGCCATCACCCTGGTCGGCGTGCCGGGCCTGATCGCCGCGATGAGGGCGTAAAAACGGCCTTCTCGCGCCTCAAACGCCAACCGGACCTCCAACAGGCCGTCTATCGCTGCCTCAAGGCCCTCAAAGAGCACCTTCGGGCTTATTTGGCTCTCCAACCGCTCAAGATCGGGAATCGGTGACGCCGACCGCGCTGTTCACGACTTTCCACACGGTCTGTTTGATTTTTGCATCGCCCATGGCTGGTGGCGATCCAATAGTGCCTTTCCCAAAACCCGATGGCACCGGCAGGCTCGTGCGTTCACCAGTTCTAGGGCGCGTCAGTACAGCGCGAGTTAAAACTCACCGGGCAATTTTAGCCGCTAAAATTTTAGCGGCATGGGGTATGCTTAAAAATAGCCCCGTTTCTGGAATGTAACCCTGTAAGCGGGTGGCCGGCCTCCACCTTCGAAGGCCAACCCCGACGTTACCCCTCTACGGCGTCGTCTGCCTTGCGTTTGCGCGGCGCTGGTTTGGTGGTCTCTGCCTTGGCAGCGTTTGTCTGACCCGGCTTGCGACCGAGGCCGATCTTTTTCGCCATCGCGCGACGGCTTTCCGAATATGTCGCGGCGACCATCGGATAATCAGCCTTGAGGTTGTAGCGCTCGCGGTACTCCGCAGGTGTCATGCCGTTGGTTGCGAGGTGACGCCGCAGCGTCTTGTACAATTTGCCATCGATCATGCTGATGATGTGATCGGGGCTGGCGAGGGACTTCCGGGCGGTGACTGCACCGACATATTCCTTGGGTTCTTCGGCGGGAGCTTCCGGTGTCTGCGAACCGCCAACAAGCGACTGAACGCTGGCGTGCATCTGGGACAGAAATGCTGGAACGTCATCGCCAGACGTGCGGGTATTCGAGTTGCTGAGCCAAGCGATCGTTAACTCGGTAGCAAGTTCGACGGCGTTGGGCTGATAGGTATCGTCAGACATAAAAGGCTCCATGAAACTGGCGGGCCTCTATACGAGAAATATCATGGCGGACGACGCAAAACTGTTCAGGGATCGTGCGGCTGCGGAACGGTTGGCGGCAAGTATGGCCGTATTACCCAATGTTCGAAATCGAGCGCTTCGGTCTGCTGAACGATGGGATGAAATGGCTCGCCGTGCCGAGCGGACGCACGCATTATCGGTAGGGCGAACGGGGTTAGTTGTTAAGTCCAAGAACGCCGTGGACGGAACGGTCGTGATGGTCGCCAATTCGTAATCTGAGTCCGGACATCACGCCGTCTCGATTGCATGTCGTTTGCAGGATAGTGAGCCTAGCGTACTAGTTTTCCTGCCTTTTTTGCACTGGTCGTAATCGGGAAGCGATCATATGCTCGCATACTAACCGGGGGTACTGAATGATCGACAGACGCACGCTAATTGCCGGGGGGTTAGCTCTGAGCATACCGATAGCCGCTTCGGGCAACGTGGCAGCTTCCAATAAGCGTCAGGCCATAGACAGGGTTCTACTACCTCCCAATTTCAACGGTGCTTTGGCGTACGGCAAAAATGGAAATCTCGAATACATCCGCTGTGTTGGGATGGCTGACGTTGAGGCTAGAAGGTCGATAACGCCTCACACGCAGTTTAAATGGGGATCTGCCTCAAAGTGGCTGGCGAGCACAACGGCGCTCCGTCTTGTGGAACGGAAAGCGCTATCACTCGATTTTCCAATTACCGCCTATCTTACTGATTTTCGCCGAGACACAGGCGATCGTGTGCTGGTTAAGCATCTGCTGTCAAACACAAGCGGCATC
>JAYVRZ010000393.1:0-6978 GCA_043775965.1 Sphingomonas sp. | reverse complement strand
CCGATCGATCCGGTGGGCGTGGTGTCGAACCACACGGCGTTGCGGGGGCTGACCGAGTGGCACGGGGTGCCGTTCCACCATCTCCCCGTGGATACGGGCAGTCGCGCGGCGCAGGAAGCTGCCTTGCTCGACCTGTTCGAGACGAGCGGCGCGGACCTGCTGGTGCTGGCGCGCTATATGCAGGTGCTGAGCGCGGATCTGGTCGATCGGCTGGCGGGGCGGTGCATCAATATCCACCATAGTTTCCTGCCGAGCTTCAAGGGCGCCAGGCCGTATCATCAGGCGCATGCGCGCGGCGTGAAACTGATCGGCGCCACCGCGCATTTCGTCACCAGCGATCTCGATGAAGGGCCGATCATCGAGCAGGCGGCCGAGCGTGTCGACCACCGTGCGCGCGTGGAGGACCTGATCGCGATCGGGCGTGACAGCGAGGCGCAGGTGCTGGCGCGCGCGGTTGGCTGGATCGCGGAGCGGCGCGTGTTGCTGAACGGCAAGCGTACCGTGGTGTTTCGCTGAATTGAGAGGAACGGAGCGGACGACCGGAACCGGCGCTGCTCGCTGAAGGACAGATGATGAACCAGTTCGATTTGACCGACGACCAGCGCGAGATCCAGGAGCTGGCGCGGCGTTTCACCGCCGACCGGATCACGCCGCATGCGGCCGAGTGGGACGAGAAGCACATCTTCCCGCGCGATACGATCAAGGCGGCGGCGGAGCTCGGGTTCGCGGCGATCTATGTCAGCGAGGAGAGCGGCGGGATCGCGCTCGGGCGGCTTGAAGCTGCGCTGATCATGGAGGCGATGTCGTATGGCTGTCCTTCGACGAGCGCGTTCATCAGCATCCATAATATGGCGGCGTGGATGATCGACCGGTTCGGGTCGCAGGGCGTCAAGGACAAGTATCTGCCCGATCTCGTGACGATGGACCGGATTGCGAGCTATTGCCTGACCGAGCCGGGGTCGGGCTCCGACGCGGCGGCGTTGAAGACGCGCGCGGTGCGCGACGGCGACGACTGGATCGTGACGGGCTCGAAGCAGTTCATATCGGGTGCGGGCGAGAACGAGGTGTACGTGACGATGGTCCGTACCGGTGAGGACGGGCCCAAGGGCATTTCCTGCCTGGTGATCGAGAAGGACATGCCGGGCGTCTCGTTCGGCGCGAACGAGAAGAAGCTCGGCTGGCATTCGCAGCCGACGCGGCAGGTGATCTTCGACGGCGTCCGCGTGCCGGCGGCCAACATGGTCGGCGGTGAGGGCGAGGGCTTCCGGATCGCGATGATGGGGCTCGATGGTGGGCGGCTGAACATCGGTGCGTGCTCGCTCGGCGGGGCACAGCGGTGTCTCGACGAGGCGATTGCGTATACTAAGGATCGGAAACAATTCGGGAAGGCTATCGCGGATTTCCAGAACACGCAGTTCATGCTCGCGGACATGGCGACTGAGCTCGAGGCGGCGCGCGCGCTGCTGTACATGGCGGCGGCCAAGGTGACGGCGAACGCGCCCGACAAGACCAAATTCGCGGCGATGGCGAAGCGGCTGGCGACGGATACGGGGTCTTCGGTGGTCGATCGGGCGCTGCAGCTGCATGGTGGGTACGGGTATCTGCAGGATTATCCGATCGAGCGGTTCTGGCGCGATCTGCGGGTGCATTCGATCCTGGAGGGGACGAACCAGGTCATGCGAATGATCGTCGGGCGCGAGCTGACGCGGCAGTGAGTCCGCGCAGCTACAGGTCTTTCTTCTGCTCCGCGCCTCTGCGCCTCTGCGCGAAAAAGAATCTTGTTCGCGCAGAGGCGCAGAGGCGCAGAGATGATGTTCGGGAGGTGAACGCGTGACCGAAGATCTGATCGTCGAGAGTGAGGGGCCTGTCGGCCGTATTCGGTTGAACCGACCGAAGGCATTGCACGCGTTGAATCTGGCGATGTGCGAAGGCGTGCTTGAAGCGCTGGAGGCTTGGCGTGGCAATGCGGCGGTCGAGGCGATCGTGGTCGATCATGCCGAGGGGCGTGGGTTCTGCGCCGGCGGGGATATCCGCATGCTTGCAGCCTCGGGCGCGACCGATGGCGTGGAGGCGCGGGCGTTTTTTCATGCCGAGTATCGGATGAACCATCGGCTGTTCACCTATGCCAAGCCGATCGTCGCGTTCATGGACGGGATCACGATGGGTGGGGGCGTCGGGCTGGCGCTGCCGTGCACGTACCGGGTCGCGACGGAGAACACGAAATTCGCGATGCCGGAGACGGGGATCGGGCTGTTTCCCGATGTCGGCGGTGGTTGGTATCTGTCGCGGTTGCCGGGGCGGATCGGGCAGTATCTGGCGCTGACCGGGCATCGGCTGGATGGTGCGGAGTGTTTGGCGCTGGGGCTGGCTACGCAGTATTTGGCGAGTGAGGCGGTCGAGACTGCCAAGGCGCGGATTGGCGAGACGCCGCAGGATATCGCGGCGGTGCTGGATTCGCTGGCGACGCCGGCACCCGAAGCGAAGATCCTTGCGCGGAAGGGCGATATCGACCGGTTGTTCGCGTCGGACGTGCTGGAGGATATCTACGCCGCGCTTGAAGCCGATGGTGGCGAGTGGGCTGCGCAGACGCTGGCGACGCTGAAGACCAAGTCGCCGCAGACGATGAAGGTGTCGCTCCGGTTGCTCCACGAGGGCGCGGGGATGGCGAGTTTTGCGGACGAGATGCGGCAGGAATATGCGGTCGGTGCGCATGTCGTGCAGCGGCATGATTTCATCGAGGGCGTGCGTGCGGTGATCGTCGACAAGGACAATGCGCCGAAATGGGATCCGGCGACGCCCGAGGACGTGACCGATCATGTGATCGACCAGATCTTTGCGCCGTTGCCTGAGAGCGAGGCTTGGACGCCGGGTTAAGTTGAAAGAACACACGTCACCTCAGCGAACGCTGGGGTCTCATCATTATCGGGAGACCCCAGCTTTCGCTGGGGTGACGGGATAGGAGAGATGGAATGGCCGAATACGAAACGATCCTGGTCGAGCAGCGCGGTGCAGTCACGCTCGTCACGCTGAACCGGCCTCAGGCGTTGAACGCGCTCAATTCGCAGATCCTTGCGGACCTGATCGCTGCGTTCGCCGCGTTCGATGCGGATCCGTCGCAGGGCTGCGCGGTGTTGACCGGGTCGGCCAAGGCGTTCGCCGCGGGGGCTGACATCAAGGAGATGCAAAGCCAGGGCTTCGCGGACATGTATGCGAGCAACTTCTTCGCGGGCTGGGAGAATTTCACGCGGACGCGCAAGCCCGTGATCGCCGCGGTCGCGGGCTTCGCGCTTGGTGGCGGGTGCGAGCTGGCGATGATGTGCGACTTCATCCTCGCCGCGGATACCGCCAAGTTCGGGCAGCCGGAGATCAAGCTGGCGGTGTCGCCGGGGATGGGCGGATCGCAGCGGCTCACGCGCGCGGTCGGCAAGGCCAAGGCGATGGAGATGTGCCTGACCGGGCGGATGATGGGCGCGGAAGAAGCCGAGCGCGCCGGCCTCGTGTCGCGTATCGTGCCGGCGGACGACCTGATCGAGGAGGCGGTGAAGACCGCCGCGACGATCGCTGCGATGGCGCCGCTGGCGGTGCTGGCGAACAAGGAAATGGTCAACGCGGCGTTCGAGACCGGCTTGGCGCAGGGTGTCGTGTTCGAGCGGCGGCTGTTCCACGGGCTGTTCGGGACGGCGGACCAGAGCGAGGGGATGGCTGCGTTCGTGGAGAAGCGCGCCGGGAGTTGGACGGGGAAATGACGCTCTATTCCCCTCCCGCTTGCGGGAGGGGTTAGGGGAGGGCGCGACGTACGTACTGGCATCCGGTCGGTGGGGCACGCCCCTCCCCCGACCCCTCCCGTAAAACGGGAGGGGAGAAGAATTAGGAGAGAGAAATGGCACGGATCGCATTTATCGGGCTCGGCAACATGGGCGGCGGGATGGCTGCCAATCTCGCCAAGAAGGGCCATGACGTTCGCGCGTTCGACCTCAGCGCCGACGCGCTCGACAAGGCGAAGGCGGCGGGGTGCCTGCCGGTTGCGTCTGCTGCCGAGGCCGCGGACGGCGCGGAGGCGATCGTGACGATGCTGCCGGCGGGGAAGCATGTCGCCGAGGTGTACGACACGCTGTTCGGTGTCGCGCCGCCGTCCGCGATCCTGATCGACTGTTCGACGATCGACGTCGCCACCGCCAAGCAGGTCGCCGACGCCGCGCAGGCCAAGGGGCTGGTCGCGGTCGATGCGCCGGTGTCGGGCGGCATCGGCGCGGCGAACGCGGGGACGCTCACCTTCATGGTCGGCGGGTCGGCGGCGGCGTTCGACCGGGCGCAGGTCATCCTCGCCGACATGGGCAAGGCGGTGATCCATGCCGGTGCGAACGGCGCGGGGCAGGCGGCGAAGATCTGCAACAACATGATCCTCGGCGCGACGATGATCGCCACCTGCGAGGCGTTCGTGCTGGCGGAGAAACTGGGTCTCGATGCGCAGGCGTTCTACGATATCGCGAGTGTCTCGTCGGGCCAGAGCTGGTCGATGACGAGCTATGCGCCGCTGCCGGGGATCGGCCCGGATACGCCCGCCGATCACGACTATCAGGGCGGCTTCGCAGCCGCGCTGATGCTGAAGGACCTGCGGCTGGCGATGGCGGCGGCGAAGGACGTCGGTGCGGATACGCCGATGGGGGCGAAGGCCGCCGAGCGCTACGAGGCGTTTGCCGAGGCCGGGCAGGGTGGCCTCGATTTCTCGGCGATCATCAACACGCTACGAGACTAAGCCCTAAAGGAAGCGGATCAGCATCAGCAGCAGTCCGAGGATCGACGCCGTCCAGCACAGGCTGCGGACGTATTTGATGCCGAACAGGTACAGCGGGATGTAGGCGATCCGCGCGCCGAACCAGAGCCATGCGCCGATCGCACCGAGTCCGCCGGTGCGATCGGTGACCGCCAGCCCGAGCGCGAGCGCGATGAAGATCGGGTAGGTTTCCTGGAAATTCTTCAGCGCGCGTTCGGCGCGACCGGCTATCTCGCCGAGCGGCTTCTGCTCGCCGTCGCGGGGGCCGGCGTTCCAGTCGAGCCCGCGGTCGCGCGTCGCGGTCTGGCCCTGGATCATGATGTAGGCGAACAGCAGGACCGTGGACCAGCCGAGCAGCAGCAATTCTGTAGGCAGTGTAGTCATCATCAGGTCCCCGCTGGCGTCAGCGGATCCTGGATACCGCTACAGGCGTGATGGTGCGCCATGATGGGCGGGAATGGCAAGCGATTGGCTGGCATCGCGCTTGCGGTGGAACGCGCGGTCCGCCTCGTCAATCGCGCCCAGCAATGTGCCGAAACACGGGACTTCGTCGATCGGATAGACGCGGGACAGATCGTGACCGAGCGCGAAAACGTCGCGCTGCGTGAGGAGCCCGATCGCGACGATGCGGTCTTGATCAGGCATAAGTCAGTCTCCAGCGTTATGACTTAGGTTAACACACTCGAACGCTAAACGTCTCATCGATATGAATAAAACGCGGCCGGTCGAGCCTCAACCGAGGCTCAGCCGTTCGCGCGCATGCCATCGCAGCATCATCAGCACCGCGACGACGGCGAGGCCGGTGGCGAGCCCGGTCCAGATGCCGACTCCGCCCCAGCCCCGCGCGAAGGCCAGCCACGCACCGACGCCGATGCCGATGCCCCAATAGCCGATCGCGGCGAAGATCATCGGGACGGTCGTGTCGCCCAGCCCGCGCAACATGCCCGCGCCGATCACCTGCGCGCCGTCGACCACCTGGAACACCGCCGCCACGGCGAGCAGCGAGATCGCCAGCGCGACGACCGGTGCGTTCGCGGGCGCGTCGACATCGAGGATGATGCCGATCAGCAGTTGCGGCGCGAGTATGAGCAGCGCCGCGGTCAGCACCATGAACCCCTCGCCGATCACGAACGCGGCCCAGCCGGCACGGCCGATGCCGGCGCGGTCGCCGCGGCCCGACGCCAGCCCGACGCGGATCGTCGCTGCCTGCGCGATGCCGAGCGGGACCATGAAGGTGACGCTGGCGATCTGGATCGCGATCGCATGCGCGGCGAGCGGTACCGTGCCGAGCAGCCCCATCAGGAACACGGCGGCGATGAACACGGTCGATTCGAACCCTAGCGTCACCGCGATCGGCAGCCCCAGTGTCCATACCGCGCGGTATCGCGGCCAGTCCGCGCGCCAGAACCGGCCGAGCAGGCGGTAGCGGCGGAACGGCGCGACGCAGGCGACGACGACAGCCATCGCGACGAAGCTGAGCGCGTTCGCGATGCTGCTCGCCATGCCCGAGCCGAGCAGGCCGAGCGCAGGCAATCCGGCATGCCCGAAGATCAGCAGCCAGTTGAGCCCGGCGTTCACCCCGAGCAGTCCGACCATCACGATGAGCGACCAGCCCGGTCGTTCGAGCGCGGCGACGAACGCGCGCAGCACGAGGAAGGCGAGGCTGGGGAGCATCCCCCACATCACCGCGCGGACGAACCGCGCCGCCTCGTGCGCGAGCGCCGGATCCTGGTCGAGCAGGTGGACGAGGATCGGCTCGGCGTTCCACAGGACGATCCAGGAGGGCACGCAGAGCGTCGCGGCGACCCAGATCGTCTGGCGCACGGTGCGACGGATATCGCGTACCACATACGGCCGCGCGCCGCGCTCTCGCGAGATCATCGGCACCGCGGCGGTGGTGAGGCCCATGCCGAACACGAGGAACACGAGATACAGGTTGAGCCCCAGCGTCGCCGCGGCCAGCGTGTCCGGGCCGAGCCGCCCGAGCATCGCCACGTCGGTGGCGCCGACCAGCGCCTGTGCCAGGTTGGTCGCGACGAGCGGCCAGGACAGCGTGAGCGTCGCGGCGAACTCGGTGCGCCAGGGGCGGGGCGGGATGGACGTCATAGGCCGGCTTTACCCCGGTTCTGCGCCAAGTCGACCGTCGCGAGGTGATGCCGCCTGTCGCCGACCAACCGATCCTCCCCCGCAAGGGGAGGTGGCGC
>JAYVRZ010000392.1:0-7599 GCA_043775965.1 Sphingomonas sp. | reverse complement strand
CCCCCCCCCCCCCCCCCCCCCCCCCCCCCGCGCAAGGGCGCGCGGGCCCCTCCCTCTCCCCGGAGGGGCGAGGGAATTTTAGAAGAACAGTTTGCGGATGCTTAGGCGGACGGTGCGGCCTAGCGGGTCGAGGTAGTCGGGTTGGTAGGTATTCGGGGTTGCGCCGGTGGCGTCGGTCACGCGCTGGCGGGTGTTGAGGACGTTGTCGACCGACAGGCTGACGCGCATGCCGCGCAGCCAGGGATGTACCTTCAACCATTCGAGGCGCTGGCCGAGGTCGGCGAACAGCCGGAGATTGGCGGTGGCGAGGCCGCCGAAATTGAGCGTCTCGGGCGCGGCCAGCGTGCCGCCGTTGACGCGCGTGCCGGTCGCGTAGTTGGCGGAGACGCGCGCGCCGAGGCCGTTGTTGGTGTACCCCGCCTGCGCCTCCAGCTCGTGCCGTGCCTGCCCGCCGCTGTTGCCGATCGCGTCGCCGTTGAGCAGATTGAGGCTCGGGCCGCCCTCCGCGACCAGCACCCGGTCGGTGAAGTGCCAGGTGTGATAGAACGCGAACTGGATGCGCCCGCCGGCCTGTCCACCACGGCCGCCGAAGCCACCGGGGCCGCGTCCGCCGCCACCGCCGCCAGGTCCGCCGGGCCCGCCGCCCGGACCGCCGCCCGTACCGCCACCGCCGGGCGCACCGCCCTGCCCGGGCGCACCGTCGGCGCCTTCGGGGCGGCGGAAACCGCCGGGGGGCTGCAGCCCTTCGAACGGATTGGGGCCGGTACCCGCGCGATACGCCTCGAGCTCCTTTTGCACCTTCGATTTCAGCGGTGCCGAGAAGTTGATTCCCCAGCGCAGTTCGGAGCGTTCGCTGCGCGCGAAATTGATCGGGCGGCGATCGACCTGCACCAGCGTACCCGCCGCGTCGCGCGTGAAGCGATCGGGGAACGCGGCCTCGATCGCCGCCGTCGCCGACGGGAACGCGGCGATCGGATTGTCGACCCGGCTCTCGACATAGTTCGCGGTGATCGACAGGTCCTTGGCGGTCCAGGGCTTCAGCGTCAGCCCGACTTTCTTCACATGGTTGTTGTCCGCGACCAGCCCGGCATTGCCGCCGCTGATCGTCGTGACGGTCGCCGTGGTGCCGGTGACGTAATCGAAGATGCGGACGTTGGGCGTGGTGATCGACGGGTTGCCGAGCTGTTGCGCGGTCGGCGCCTCGTCGGTGTCGGTAACCGAGGCGATCACCCGGACACCCTCGATCGGCGACCAGTTCGCGCCATAGCCGAGCGTGGTCAGCGTGCCGAAGTCCGACAGGTGATCCTCGGCGAGGTTGAAGTTGGCCGACAGCGTGCCGAGGAACGGCAGCACGTCCTTCGACCGGCTGGTCAGCGGCAGGTCGACATTGACCTGGCCGTTGACGGTATCGCGCGAGATCTGGCCGCGGCCCACGACCAGCAGCGCCTGACTCGAATCGTAGCGGTACGAACGGCTGTCGAAATCGGCGGTTTCCGCGCCGAGCTTGATCGTCGTCGAGACGTCGCCCGCCGGCAGCTTGAAGAGATTGCCGTTGACCACCGCATCGACGCCGCCGGTGCTCTGGCTGGCATAGGCGCGGTTGCCCGGCAACGCGCCGATATCGCCGGCGGTGAGCCGGGCGAACGGGTTGGCGGTCGGATCGCCGGCCGCGAGGCGCGCATTGAACGCGGTCGCATCGACGCCGCTGTCGGTGAAGGTCTGCGTGTCGCTGCGGTCGTAATTGCCCGTCACGTTCCACCGCCACTTGCCGATATCGCCGTTGAGTGTGGTGCCGAGATGGGCGGCGATCGACGAAGTGCGCTGCGCGAGCGGGAGGAAGCCGTCGTCGTCGAGCGCGCGGCTGACGGTGGTGCCGTCCGCCAGCGTCAGTGCGGCGACCGGCAGGCCGTTGAGGCTGCGGCTGTCGGTCGATTCGAGGCGGCCGTTAATCGTCGCGCCGATGTTGCCGAAGATGTTGCGCGCATAGACGCTGTTCGCGGTGAACGTGCTCGTCTCGGCCTGGAGGCTGCGATACGGCGTCGGATCGATGAGCGCGCCGCTCTGCCCCACCGCGGTGGTGGCGGTCGGCGTGATGTCGCGCTCGGATTCGGTCAGCCCCGAGGTCGAGGTGTATTCGGCGTGCAGATTCACGCGCCGATCGCGCGCGATGTTCAGCATGTCGAGCTTGCCGTCGGGCGTGTTGCTGCCGCCTTCGGTCGGCATCGTGTCGACCGCTTCGGCGGTGACCGCGCGGAAGCGGCGGCGCAGGACGAAGTTCACGACCTTCTGGTCGGCGCGGTAGCCGTATTTGAGCGCGACTTCTTCGGGCAGGATCTCGACGCGCTGGATCGCCTCGGTCGGGATGTCGCGAATTTCGGCGAAGCTCGAGATGCGGCGACCGTTGAGCAGCACGACCGGCGCACCGCCACTGCCGCGTCCGCTGGTGGTCTGCGGGCTGAGTTCGTTCAGAAGATCGGAAATCGAGCTGACGCCGTAGGAGCGGATCTCCGCCTGGCCCAGCGTCTGGTCGGGCGGGATATCGCCGATCACCGAGCCGGGCAGCTTGCGCGATCCGGTGACGACGATGTCCTCGGACTCGCCGGCTTCCTCCTGCTCCGACGCCTGTGCGGCAGGCGCGGCGGCGGGCGTCGACGGTACGGTTTGCGCAGTCGCCATTGCCGGCATGCTGACCGCCAGAACCAGACCCAATTTACGCATACCCGTTCCCACCCCGATGATCGCCTGTCGACCTGGGGATGCGCCTAGCGGGCAATTGTCGCAGGATTGTGCCGGTTCGGCAGTGAATCGTCGCGACGGTCGAACCGGATGCGGCGGCCACGCCCGCATCGACCTGAACGCTGTCACGGTGCGGGCGATCGCCTCGTTTCGGTGTCGACTACACCCGATACCGGTCTTTGAAACCGCATTAACGACTCCGGGGTAGCGCAGACGGATGGGAACGAGCGCGGGGTACGCAGTGGACATCGAACACGGTCGGCGAGTGAGGCCATTGCGTATCGTCAGGCGCCTGGCGGGGATTGTGGCGATCTGGCTCGGCTTTCTCGCGACTCCGGCGCTCGCCGCCTGTGTCGTGACCCCGACCCCGACAGCCGATGTCGGGACGTTCTCGCCGGCGGCGTTGTTCTCGACCGCGACGATCCCGTCGGCGATGCCGTATGTTCCGATCACCGGGTCGTTCGGGTGCAACGCCACGGTCCTGCTGGCATTGATGAGCAACGACACCCTGGTCGCCACCGTCAAGGCGGGTACCGTCTACACGTTGAAATCCCCTGCCGGCGCGACCGCCACCTACGTGCTGGCGGCGGATGCGGCGGGGCAATACCCGCTGGTCGCAGGCACCGGGCGAACCCTGATCAACGGCACGACGTCGATATTGACGAATACCCGTGCCGCGGTGCCGCTCTACCTGAAAGCGCGTAGCACGACCCGTCTCGCCCCGGGCGTCTATACGGGCACCTACGAGGTCAAATGGGACTGGTCGTTCTGCACGCTTCTAGGCGTGGATCTACTCGGCCTTCAGGTATGCGTGGCCCGCGATACCGGTAGCGCCAGCAGCGTGGTGACCGTGACGATGACGGTCGCCGACAAGGGCGCGATCGTCACCATCTCGCAAAAGACCACGTGGGAGGCGTCGGCCTCGACCAACAATCCGAAAGCCATCCCCGGCGCCAAGTTGCGCATCATGATGAAGATCGAAAACCCCGACATCGTGCCGCTCGATGCCAACACGCTGGCGATCACGCTGCCGACGCCGGCCGGTTTGCGGGTCGCGCTCGACGGCGATGGTACGGGGTCCGGCGCGGTCGTGCAGGGCTCGAACACCACCGGCGTCACCGGCCTGACCTTCAGCTATGACGTGCCCTCCAACACCGCCGACGATGTCGACTTCGCGAGCGGCAACGGCGTCTGGGGCTATGTACCGACCGCCGGCGACGCGACGACCCAGGGCAACGTCACCGCGGTACGCTTCAGTCCGAAAGGGAAGATGGCCGCGAACACCGCGTACACGATCTCGATCCCCTATTCGGTAAAGTGATCAGCCGGACGAATCCGTAACCGACGAGGCGGGCGCGCCACCGACGATCTCCATCTTGGTCGCGGTGGTGCCGACTTCGATCCCGGCCTCGCGGAACTGGCGAAGCAGCGTGAACAGCAGCTCGCTGCGCATCGGATAGGCGTCGCGCGGGCTGGCGACATAGGCGAAACAGTTGAATTTGGCGCGGCCGGCGTCGATCGAATCGATGAACACCTTGGGTTCGGGATCGTCGAGCACCTCGTGCTTTTCGGCGAACGCCGCGAACAGCATCGTCCGCACCGCATCGAGATCCTCCTCGAGCGGCACCGAGAACTGCAGCTGGACGCGGCCGATGGGTGCGGCGAGCGTCATGTTCTGGATCGTCTTGGTGATCAGCTCCGAATTCGGCACGATCAGCGTCGAGCGGTCCGCCACCTGGATCTCGGTCGAGCGGACGTTGATCCGCTTCACGTCGCCCTCCATGTTGCCGATCCGGACGAGATCGCCGATCTTGACCGGGCGCTCGGCGAGCAGGATCAGCCCCGAGACGAAGTTCTGCGTGATCGCCTGCAAACCGAAGCCGATGCCGACCGACAGCGCGCCGAGCACGACCGCGAGCTTCTCCATGCCGATGCCCAGCGCGCCCAGCGACCACAATACGGCCGCGATGATCCCGGCATAGCGCGCGACCATCGTCACCGAATTCTGTGCGCCGGCATCCATCGCGGTGGTCGGCAGATAGCTGTTCACCAGCCAGTGCTGCAGGCCGCGCATGATCGCCAACGCGACGAACAGCACCGCGAGCGAGCGCAAGACGGCACCCGGCGAGATCGTGACCTGACCGATCGTGACGCCGTTCGCGACTGTCCCGAACAGCTCGAACGCCGAGCCGACGCCTGCCCCGAACGGGGCCATCACCGCGCCGACCGCGAGCAGGATCAGCAACAGCCGCAGCACCGCCGACAGCAGCACGCCAATCTGGTCGACGGTCTTGTTGTCGACGCCGAAGCCGCTGTTGGCCGAGCGGCCGAGCCGGTTGCCGCTCGACAGCAGCGTCCGGCAGGCGTCGTCGGTGAAGGTCATCATGAGGTACAGGGTGGCGCCGACGATCGCGCCCCAGACCAGCCAGGTCGCGACCTTCAGCGCGAAATTGACATAGCCGATCAGGCCAGCGACGAACGCCATGGCCAGAACGAGCCACACCAATGTCGCGACGATCGCGAGCAGCGTGTTGCGCGCGGGCTTTGACGGATCGGGCAACGCCGCGGCGCGCAACCGGCCGAGCGTGACGAGGATCGCGCCGAGCAGGACGATGTGGAGCAGCGCGACGACCGCGTTGGCGGCACTCGACGCGGGCGCGCTGACGCCGATCAGCAGATTGGTCGCGATCAGCAATTGCCCGAAGAAGATCAGCCCCGCCGCCATCCAGCTATACGGCCTGAGCGCCTGCGCGGCGGGATCGCCGATCGGCAGCAGCCGCCAAGTCGATTGGTTGCGCAACAGCATCGCGCCGCCGAGCGACGAGACGAATGCGGCGAAAAAGGAAATGCCGACGAAGATCGCGCCGAACTGGCTCCAGGCGGGCGAGACGAGCCCGGCCCAGCGCAGCGATGCGACGATCGCCAGCGCGGCGAATCCGGGCAACGCCGTGCCGATCACCACCAGCCAGAACGCGTAGGCCGAACGGCGCAAGCGGCCGCCCGGCGCGTGGTTGGTCGCATAGCGCCGCCCGACGCCGTGCAGCCAGCGCCTGAGCGGCACGAGCAGCACGAGCGCGCCGAGCACGCCGACCAGCAGGCCGATGGCGGCGTGCCCATCGAACCGCTGGGTGACCTGTCGCAGCTCGGTGTCCGCGAACCGCTTCAGCCGTGCGGAGTCGCGGGGAAAATGGTCGATGATCGACGCCCAGAGCGTGGGCGACAGCGGCGAGCCGGTGTTCTCGGACATCTGCTGGCCGAGCTCTTCCGCCTCCGCCGCGCCGATGTCGTCGATCTGCTGCTTGGCCTCGATCCCGATCAGCTTGGCTCGCTTGATCGCCGAGTCGATCGTCGACTGGCTTTGCGCCAGCAACCGGCGCTGCTGACGGATCTCGGGCGCCTCGACCACGCCGGGGGTGGCGGTGCCGAGCTCGGCGACACGCGCCTGGACCAGCGCCATCTCGGGCGTGAGCACGCGTACCGCGTCGGCAGCGGTCGCCTGCACCGCCTGCGCACGGGTGCGGAGCGCCTGGCGCGCCTTGTCGTCGCGCGCGGCGGGGGTGGCGTCGTCGATCGCCTGGAGTTCGGTCGAGGCCTGGGTGAGGCTGGCCGCGACCGTCGCGACCTTGGGATCGTCCTGCGCGGTGGCCGGGAGCGCGGTGGCGAGGAGGAGTAGCGCTGCGAAGTAACGAAGGGGGTTCATCCGGGCGGCTTTACAGCGTCGGGCGGGGAAACGGGAGGGGTGGCGGGGTGGGACCGGGTCAGGACGCAATCGCGGGTTTCGTAAGCGTTGCTGTGAGTGCTGCCTCTCCTGTTACATGCGCTACCCCGGCGAAGGCCGGGGCCCAGTTGGAAAGGTCGCAGTAACGGTGCGTCGGCCTCGATCACCAGCCGCTCCCAACTAGGCTCCGCCTGGGCCGGGGTGGCGTCTTGTAGGGGTTCGATGCCGAGAACACGGTCGTTGCCCGTACCTCCTTGTTCTCCCGCGAGGGCGGGAGCCCAGACTGGGTCCCCGCCTTCGCGGGGAAACAAGAGGTGACATCCGCTACGCTATGATACCCAGCAGGAACGCGGACCCTTTCCCCTTCGTCATCCCGGCGGAGGCCGGGACCCACCGTCCCGCACAGTCAACTCTCTCGACCCTGCGGAACGGTGGATGCCGGAACGAGTCCGGCATGACGGGGAAGCACCAGGGTCAGGACGAGCGGCGTACGAACTCAGTCGAGCTCGAGGATGACCTGATCCACCGCGAGGCTATCCCCCGTCTTCGCCGCGACCGACTTCACCGTCCCCGTCTTCTCGGCGCGGAGAATGTTCTCCATCTTCATCGCCTCGACCACGGCCAGCGGTTGCCCCGCCTCGACCTTGTCCCCTGCAGCGACGTCGAGCCGGACCAGCAGACCCGGCATCGGGCAGATCAGGAATTTCGAGAGATCGGGCGCGATCTTCTCGATCATGTGCGCGGTGTAGGGCGCGACGCGCGCCGGGAGGACGCGGGCGACATGGCTCGCACCGCGCGTGGTCAGCTTGAAGCCGGCGCGGGCCTTGGCGATGCGGATCGTGAGGTGCTCGCCATCATTTTCAGCGCCGTCCGCGCCGTGGCCGTCCGCGACCACCATCCGGTCGCCCGGCGTGTATTCGAGCGAGAGGTCCAGCTCTTCGCCGTCGACCGCGATGCCGTCGGTCGAGACGGTGACGGCGTGATCGATCTTGTCGATGGTAACCGACCAGTCGGCGGGCGGGCGGAGGCGCTTGCCGAGCTGGCCATCGACGCGGCGGGCGCGATCGGCGTCCGCCGTGGCGGCGAAGGCGGCGACGGCGGCGAGCGTCTTGAGCAGTTCGGCGTCGGCGGGCGCGCCGTGGAAG
>JAYVRZ010000391.1:0-5139 GCA_043775965.1 Sphingomonas sp. | reverse complement strand
TGCCGCCTAAGACATAATACGCTTTGGGTCAGGATCCATTGATCGCAGCGCCGCGATCTGAATTGAGGTCTCGCGAAGAGACCGAGGATGAGCGACCTGTACTGGCTGGCCGACGACCAGTTGGGGCGGCTCGAGCCGTATTTCTTTCAAAGCCACGGCAAGCCATGCGGATATACTAATTGTGGAATGGCTAGGGCGGATTTTGCCAGTGTAGAGCTAACTCTCCCGCCGAACCTTGATACGGCACCATCCGACTGGGAGCGGGACGGACGGACGACGTCGCCGCTACCGCACAAATGTGCATGCGCACGCCAAATCGACATGCGTCAAATCCATTTCGGTTCATGTCATCATATGTATTGCCTATAATACGCAGAAATCTTGCGGGCATTGTTCGCTGCATCTGCGTGTAACAGGCAGGATGTTCGCGATGGCTCGAGGCGTTTTCCCATTTTCTATCGAAAATATCCTGAATATATGACAGCTGTCGCAAAGACTGACTGACTTCTGCGTGTTTAGTAGGAGCGTCTCCATGGCAGTGCATCTCCCGTTCCCGCCGCTGGTCGCGCGCGGCGAGTCCTCGCTCGACAATGTGTGCGATCCCGCTGCCTTTGCCTGGGAGATCCTGCGCCGCCGCGCCGACTATCGGCCAAGTGGCGGTGCCGTCGCCGTAAAACATGTTGAAAAAGGCAAGCACCCGATCGAGTTGCTGACCGGGGTTGCGCCCGAGCCACTATGGGGATTGCAGTTTCGCGGAAGACCCCGACCGTCCTGCCAGCGATGCCCGTCTCTTCTGGCGCCCGGATCTCGATCCTCTGGCAATCATTGTGCATGCGGTGCCTACGGTGCGCGGCGACGCCGAGGGTTTTGATCTTATGGCGTTACCACTCCCCGTCACGCATCTTTCAATACCGTCGTCGGGCGAACAGCTGCTGCTGGGTAAAGGGCCACGGTCGATCCGTCTCAGTATCGCCAAAGGAACGCTGCTCGACGGCCCCGTCAGGCTTGGGTATCAGCTCGGCGGCGACCGATTGGATCTCCGGCTGCTGGCGCTGCGCCGTCTCGCGGGGTTTCTGCGATACCGACGCATACCGGCTGCCCTGTATCCGGTCGGCGCCAAGACCCGACGCTGGATGGAGATCATCACCGTGCTCGATGCGATGGCCCAGGGCTTTCCTCATCGCGCCATCGCACAAATCCTGTTCGGCGAGGCGCTTGTACGCCGGGACTGGACCGGGGGTTCGGACTATCTGCGCACCCGTACCCACCGCCTGATCTGTGGGGCACGCAAACTCGCAACCGGCGGCTATATCGATCTGGTCCGCCGCTGAGATATCCGCGGCTCTCCGCAGCCCCTCACGATTCTTCCTTGCGCGATCCTTCGGCCTTGCGGTCCCTATGGTTGACCATGCGCTGACGCAGCGCACTCAAACCAATGGAACCGGTCCGGCCTGCAAGCCAGTTCTGCAGGAAGCGTTCGCGATCATCGAGTTTGGCCCCGAACTCCTTGAACAGCCTGTCGAAACCGCCCGCCAGATTGGGCGGATCGAGATAGGCGATGTCGCCGCGTCGCTCGTCAGCGAATTGCTCGAAATACATCATCATGATCATGCAGAATTTCGTGTCCGCGCAGTCAATCGCCAAGTCGGGTTGGCCGAAGATGGCGCCAAGCAGCAGCGCGAAGGGATCCGCATCCGTTGCCTCGGCGAAAGCGAAGAGCCGTTGGTGGGTAAGCGGCCCGCGGCCAGATTCGAACTCCTGGTAGGTGCGCAACGGCATCCCCAGCGCAGTCGCAATGGCACTCGCCGTCATACCCCGCTTCTTGCGGATCTTGCGCAGCGATTCCGTCAGTATCCGCGCGCCGCCGTCGACCTCGATCGGAGAGTTTTTCATACCAGCGACTCCGTGCGCCCTACCGGTCATGCACCCGCGCGTCGCCTTCGAGACGCGTCGCGAGCCGTGTGCGTTTATTACAATCAGACGCGATCTGTCATCAAACTGTTATGCGCGCCACCATCGTATCCTGACCGATCGCTCGACCGTTGTTCGCCAAGAGTGCGGGGGATGCGCCGATACGGCGTGGTCTGTCCGCCGCGCGGTCGCCGCCGCACCGCAAAAAACCAGCGAGATGGACCGATGCCGTGCCGATTTGGCTTCCCTGCATCGACACGCAGCCATGTCATCACCGAGGGTCGTCTCTAAGGGGGACCTGGCGATGCCGGATCGGGTGGAACGCGCGAAATTCGATGATATCTATGCGCTGGTGTCAGCCATGCTGGCAGACGGTCGGTATCGCCCCGGCGATCGCATCGGCCTGAAGGATCTGGCGTCCCGGCTTCATGTCAGCGTGACCCCGCTTCGCGAAGTCCTGTCGCGCCTCGTCGGACGCGACATCGTGACGGAACGTCGGTCCGAGGGCTATTATCTGGCACGGTTCGATGCGCGCGATATTGCGGACCTGTACCGCCTCCACAGCGCCTGTATCGAACGAGCATTGGATGAGGCTCCAAGGATGACTTTTGCCGTTCGGTCGGCGGATATATGGGAGACGCTCTGCGCAGTCGTGGAGGCCTCCGGCAACACGATCCTGTCCGATGTGCATCGCTATCTTGATGGGCGTCTCAAACTGATCCGGCGTGCCGAAATTGCTTTGTTGGGCGTCACTGAGCCCCTTTTGATCGAACTCCCTCTGACTCTGATGGATCAAGATCTCGATGGTGTCCGAAACAAGATCCGTAAGATCTATGAGCAGCGGATCTCCATGTCGGCCGACATTGCGCTGTTCCTCGGGCGTAGACCATGAACGCGTGAAATATATTTCAGATATAGCTTGGATGAGCCTTTTGGATGGCGCGAGATCGTCAATGCCACTGCCGAGTCGCAGTGGAAACACAAGCAAGGAAAGGTTGGTATCATGACGAAAGAACCACAATCCGCACCCAGACTGATCGTGCTGGGCTCTGCACGGCGTCAGACCAAGGGTACGCCGATCGGCGCCCGGCAGGAAACGCTGATGGTCGGCAATTACGACTGATCAAGGCTGCGGCACCGGTCGTGAGGCCGGTGCCGCATAGCGAGGAACCGCCATGCCGCCCCGATCCGATGATCTTCTCGATTCCCTAGCGCTCGCCGACGATGTTCATGCCGTCCGATCGTCGGATGGCATTGTCTTCCTCGATATCGCCCGTGATGCCTATTTTTGCGTGTACGATCCTCGCGATGCCACAAGCCATGATGGCGGTCCGATATCCCTTGAGGCGGTACGCAGCCAATTGCTCGACCAGGGGCTGACGATCGACGGCCGACAGCATGCATTTCAAGCTTCGGAGAGGCCGATCACGCCGCTCTGGCATGAAGCGCCTGCGGCGGACCATCGCTCGCCCCGCGTCCGGGATATCGCCCGCTTTCTTCGTGCCCTTATCTGCGCCGCGTGGCGCTTTCGCCGTTTGTCCTTCGCCCAGATGCTCGCGCATGCACAGCGAGGTAGCGCGCGCGTTCCGCAATCTACCCTGGTGCTTGCAACTGCCTGTTTCGAGCGGCTCTGCCTTTGGCTGCCGTTTCGCGTCCAGTGCCTGTTTCGGTCCTTCTTCCTGCTGCATTTCCTGCGCTGCTATGGGCTGCGCGCCGACTGGATCTTCGGCGTATCGCTCTTCCCCTTCCACGCGCATTGCTGGCTTGCCGATGGCGATCTTCTGCTGGGCGAACGCATCGGCAAGGTGGAAGGGTTTGTCACCATAGTCCAGATCGAGCGCGCGCGCGCATGACGGGCTTCATCGCGTATCGCTGGCACGTGGACGATCCGCTTGCCGATCAGTCGGCAGCACGGCTTTGCACCGTAGCGCTCGACCGGGGTTGGCACAGGGTCCAGGGCGGGCCTGGATGGCAGGTGCTGGCGCAAGCACCGCTTGGTCCCGCTCACGCATACAGGGTGGTCGACGATCACACGGTCGTCATCGGTTCGGTGTTCGATCGTACCGCAACCGAACAGGGACGCGTTGCCGATGGTGTCGTTCCAGATGGCAGCCAAGACTTCGCCATGCTGTGCGATCACCTGACGACGTGGTGCTGGGGCGCGTATGTCGCCTTGCGGATCGCGCCTGATGACCCGTCCTGTTTAAATATCTTCCGTGATCCCGTCGGCATGCTCGAATGCGTCCGCTGGCAGTGCGAAGGCATGCAGGTCGTCGCGTCCAACCCCGAGCCATTCATCGCCCACGCGCCGCCGGTGAATCTTGCGATCGATTGGCTGCGGGTGGCGGCCCTGCTTAGGTTTCCCGGCTCGGTCGGTGATGCGCTGCCGCTCATCGGTGTCGAAGCGGTCCCCCCAGGGGTCAGAGTGGCGGTCGCGGGAAACACGCGAGAAACGACGCGCCTCTGGGCGCCGGCCATGGTCGCGCGACAGCCTGTGCCGGCAGCGCCGCCGTCACTGCCCGAGCTCATCGATGCCTGTATCGGTGCCTGGCATTCCTGTACCGGCATTGCGATCGCCGAAGTGTCCGGCGGCCTGGACTCGGGCATCGTCGCTGCAGGCCTCGTCCGGTCGGGTCGCGATGTTGCCGGCTGGTTCCATTATCATGCCATCGACCGCGAAGGCGACGAACGCGCCTATGCGCGTGCCGTCGCCGCGCATCTCGGCCTGTCGCTCCATGAAACCCTTCAGGATCATCGCGTCCTTGACGCGGCGCTTATGGCCGACGTGCCGGTGACGCTGCGCCCGAATGTCGCCAGCCTCAGCGTCTTCCACGATCGCGATCTTGCCGCGCGTGGACGGGCGCTGGGCGCCGATACCTTGCTCACCGGCCAGGGCGGCGACGCAGTGTTCTTCCAGCCCGCAACGCCGTTGATCGCCGCGGATCTCTGGCGCGATCCACGGCCCTGGCTGGCAAAGGCCGCGACGATCGCCGCTCTCGCTGATTGGACCGGGCAATCGATCTGGTCGGTCCTCGGCACCGCCTTGCGCGCGCGGATCGCCCCGAGCGCAGTCGCCCTACCGGACTACCGGGTCGATCTCGTGGCCCGCGACATGCCGCGCGACGATCATCCGCTACGCTGGCTCGACGACACGGCCGATCTTGCCCCTGCCAAGCAGCTCCAGATTCTCACGCTCGCCGCCTGCCGGGCCGCGTTCGGCGGATCCTG
>JAYVRZ010000390.1:0-5065 GCA_043775965.1 Sphingomonas sp. | reverse complement strand
CGTCCGGTTTGAGCCGCGCCGCCGTGGCGGTTGAGCCGCCGCGCGACCTTAGCCACGGCGATCTGGCGACCAACGCCGCGATGGTTCTTGCCAAGCCGGCCAGGACCAACCCGCGGATGCTGGCGGACGCGCTGGTCGCCGAACTGTCGAAGCTCGACGACGTCGCATCGGCCAGCGTCGCGGGGCCGGGGTTCATCAATCTCAAGCTGACCGACGACGCGTGGCGCGCCGAGCTTGCCGCGATCCCGGTGGCGGGCGCCGATTACGGCCGCTCGACGCAAGGCGCGGGGATCACGGTCAACATCGAATATGTTTCCGCCAACCCGACCGGGCCGATGCATATGGGGCATTGCCGTGGTGCGGTCGTCGGCGATGCCTTGGCCAGCCTTCTCGAGTTCGCCGGGCACCGCGTGATCCGCGAATATTACGTCAACGACGCCGGCGGTCAGGTCGACGTGCTCGCGCGCTCGGTGCACCTGCGTTACCGCGAGGCACTCGGCGAGACGATCGAGATCCCCGAGGGCCTGTATCCCGGCGACTATCTCGTCCCGGTCGGCCAGTCGCTCGCGACCGAATTCGGCGACCGCTACGTCGGTGCGCCGGAAAGCGAATGGCTGGCGACTTTCCGGACGCAGGCCGTGGCCGCGATGATGGTGATGATCCGCGCCGACCTCGCGCTGCTCGGCATCGAGCACGAGGTGTTCTCGTCCGAGGCGGAGCTCCAGGCGCTAGGCAAGCCCGAGGCGGCCGAGGCGGAACTGCGCTCGCGTGACCTGGTCTATGACGGCGTGCTGGAAGCGCCCAAAGGCGAGACACCCGACGATTGGGAGCCGGTCGAACTGCCGCTGTTCCGCTCTTCGCAGTTCGGCGACGACCAGGATCGCCCGATCAAGAAGTCGAATGGGTCATGGACCTATTTCGGCGCCGATCTCGCCTATCACTTCCAGAAAAGCGAGACTGCCGATCAGCTGATCGACATCTGGGGTGCGGATCATGGCGGCACGGTCAAGCGGATCGTCGCGGCGGTCGAGGCGCTGACCGGCGGCAAGACGCGGTTCGACGTCAAGCTCGTCCAGATGGTCCGCCTGCTGCGCAACGGCGAGCCGGTGAAGATGTCCAAGCGCTCGGGCAATTTCGTGACGCTGGCCGACGTCGTGCGCGAAGTCGGCAAGGACGTCGTGCGCTTCACGATGCTGACGCGCCGGTCGGATGCGCAGATGGATTTCGACTTCGCCAAGGTGGTCGAGGCGTCGAAGGACAACCCGGTCTTCTACGTCCAATACGCGCACGCCCGTATCGCGTCGCTGCATCGGCGCGCGGAAGAGGCTGGCATTACGCCTATTTCCGCAGACCTGTCCCGGCTTGATACGGACGAGCTGGCATTGGTGCAGCTTGCGGCACAGTTTCCGCGTCTCGTCGAGATTGCCTCGACGGCACGAGAGCCGCATAGAATTGCGTTTTATCTCTACGACTTGGCAGCCGCGTTCCATGCGCTATGGAATGTCGGCAATGATCGGCCGGATCGCCGGTTCCTGGTGATCGAGGATCCGCAGGCGACCGCGGCGCGGCTTTTCCTGGCGTCCGCGATCGGGCAGATTATTCATAATGGCCTTGCTATCATGGGGGTCGAAGCGGTTTCGGAGATGAAGTGATGGCCGACGACATGGATCTGCGCGAGGAAGACCGGCTCCCCTGGCTCGAAACCGTCGAGCCGGACGAGACGGAAACCGTCGGCATCGGGCGCGTCATCGCGCTCGTGGTGCTGGGGCTGGCCGTGCTCGCCGCGATCATCTTCGGGATCTACAAGCTCCAGCAGCGCGGACCGGCGGCCGATGGCCAGCTGATCGCGGCGCAGGAAGGCGACTACAAGGTCAAGCCCGACGAAGCCGGCGGCCTGAAGGTCAATGGCGAAGGCGACACCGCGATCGCGACCAGCGCGGGCAAGTCCGGCAACGGCGCGATCGACCTGCGCGGCGTGCCGGAAGCACCCGTCACCGGCAAGCGTGCCGCGGCGCCCAAGACGACCGAGGCGGCTGGCCGCAACGCGGTTGCGCAGGTACCCGCATCCGGGGGGCGACTCGTCGCGACCGCACCGATGGCGCCGTCGCGCTCGGGCGTGGCGGGCACTGCCAGTGGCGGATCGCTGGTCCAGCTCGGCGCGTATCCGAACGAAGCGGCGGCGAACGCCGCGTGGACGAAGTTCTCGAAGCGGTTCGCGTATATCGCGCCGCTCGGCAAGGCGGTCCAGCCGGTCGCTGCCGGCGGCCGCACGCTCTACCGCCTACGCGTCAACGCGGGCAGCGCGAACCAGGCCGCCGACATCTGCGGCCGCCTGCGCGTCGCTGGCGAAACCTGTTTCGTGGCGAGTTGATCCGGCCGTAGCGAGCGGTGCCGCTGGCTGTTCGCTACGCGTTTGTCTGACCGGTAATTGGGGGGGGCTGTCGTGCTGCGGCGACAGTTCAGGCCACGCTGGTGGAGCCGAAGGGAATCGAACCCTTGACCTCTGCAGTGCGATTGCAGCGCTCTCCCATCTGAGCTACGGCCCCGCGCGGTTGGCCACAGGCCATGATCGAGCCCTTAGCGGCTCGTTTTCGGCTATGCAACTCCCGCCTATCGTCCTGTCGGATCCGCATCGACGGGTCGTCGCGGCTATGCGTCAGATCGGCTTGGCGCGTCTCTATGACAGGAACATTTGGCGTTTTCGGCGTTTGTAGACTTCGGACTGTACGGCTTTGCACTCGACGAGCCGGCAACCGCAGGACAGCAAAATAGGAGTTTCCTATGGTTTACGAACGCTACACCCGCGATCCCAATTCACGCGATTATTACGGTCGGCCCAACTCGCAGGACTATGGCCGCGACTTCCGCACCGATGGCGGCGGCTATGCCCGGTCGAGTGCGCGCGAATATGAGGCGGCCGGCGAATATGATCGCGGCAGCCGTTCCGATCGACCCGCTGGCGACCGGCAGCCGCGCAGCGATACCGATGGCCGTCCTTACGCAGCGCAGGATCGCAGTGGTCGCGGATCGTACGGCAATCATCAGGCCAACGACCGCGGCGGCTCGCAACAGTCCTATGGTATCAGCAGCGAATATCATGGCAGCTACGCCTCGGACGGCCGTCGCTTCGAGGATGTCGGCCCGAACCGGCACGCGGATGACGATTACCGCAACCAAAGCCGCGATCGCAGTGATCGTGGGCCGGATCGTGGCTATGGCCGTCAGCCCCAGGGCTATGACTATGACGATCGCGGGTTCATCGCGCGTGCCGGCGATGAGGTGCGATCGTGGTTCGGTGACGACGAGGCGGAGCGCCGTCGCGAGGCGGATGCGCGGTATGACGAGCGTTATGATCGCCAATCGGGCAACCGTTCGTCGCATCCGCACGACGACCATTATCATAGCTGGCGCAGCACGCAGATTGCCGCGCTCGATCGCGACTATGACGAGTATCGCAACGAGAACCGCTCCAAGTTCGAGAATGAATTCTCGTCGTGGCGCACCGAGCGGCAGGGCCAGCGCAGTTCGCTGTCGCAGGTCGCCGAGCATATGGAAGTCGTCGGCTCCGATGGCAGCCATGTCGGGACGGTCGACAAGGTGAAGGGCGACCGGATCCTGCTGACGAAAAACGACAAGGATGCGGGCGGTGTGCACCACTCGATCCCGTCGCGCTGGATCAAGACCGTCGACGGCAAGGTGACGCTGTCGAAGTCGGCGGACGAAGCCAAGGCGGCGTGGAAAGAGGAAGAGCGCAACTCGGCGATGTTCGACTATGGCGATCGGACCGGCGGCGACAAGAAGGACACTGGTTCCGCCACTTACGGCGCATCGAGCGTGACCGGCGCGGACCGCGACCAGGGCGCGACGACGACCGGGACCGCCGCAGGCACCACCGGACAGACGCCTGGAAAGAGCTTTTCGGGCAGTTATTGATAGCGCAAAACTGAGGACCGGCGTCTGTTGACGGCGGTCTGACGGGAGCCCGGGCGGAAACGTCCGGGTTTTTTTGCGGGTTGCGCGACGGGACGGTTTTGCCATACCCGGTGTACGAAATTCAACGACAGGAGCAAGATTATGGCCCGTGCATGGAGCCTGAAGGCACGTCCGCAAGGCATGCCGAAGCATACCGACTTCGCAATGATCGATCTCGACACGGCCGCGCTCGGCGCCGGCGAGGTGCGGATCGCGAACCGCTGGCTGTCGGTCGATCCGTACATGCGCGGGCGGATGAACGACGTGAAGAGCTATGTCCCGCCGTTCGCGCTAAGTGAGGCGATGCAGGGCGGTGCGGTCGGCGAAGTGGTCGAGAGCAACGACGATGGCATCAAGGTCGGCGACATGGTGCTGCACATGGCGGGCTGGCGCGACGAGGCGGTCGTGCCCGCCGCGCAGGTGCAGAAGCTGCCCGCGCTCGACGTGCCGCCCCAAGCGTTTCTGGGTCAGCTTGGCATGCCGGGGATGACGGGGTATTTCGGGCTGCTCCAGGTCGCCGAGGCCAAGGCAGGCGACACGGTGTTCGTGTCCGCGGCGGCGGGTGCGGTCGGTTCGACCGTCGTGCAGGTCGCCAAGGCCAAGGGCATGACGGTGATCGGCTCGGCCGGCGGCGCGGAAAAGTGCGCGTGGGTGAAGTCGCTCGGTGCGGACGCTGTGATCGATTACAAAAGCGACGTGTCGGTGGTGAAGGCGCTCGGCCAGGCCGCCCCGAACGGCATCGACGTGTATTTCGACAATGTCGGCGGCGAGCATCTCGATGCGGCGCTGGCGCATGCGAACATGCACGCGCGGTTCGCGGTGTGCGGGATGATCGACGTGTACAACAGCGGCGCGGCGACGCAGCTGAAGTATCTCGCGCGGCTGATCGGCAACCGCATCCAGATCCGCGGGTTCATCGTCAGCGATTTCATGAATCGTGCTGAGGAATTCTACGGGGACATGGGCGGGATGCTGGCGGCGGGGACGCTGAAGCGGCAGGAGACCGTGCACGAGGGGCTCGAGACGATGCCGGATGCGTTCCTGGGGCTGTTCTCGGGTGGAAATACGGGGAAGATGCTCGTCAAGGTTTGAG
>JAYVRZ010000389.1:0-4206 GCA_043775965.1 Sphingomonas sp. | reverse complement strand
GTGCCGCGATTGCCGCCATCGAGCGAAGAGGTGGAAGCCCCTCCCCTGACCCCTCCCGCAAGCGGAAGGGGGATAAGAAGGGCGGTCATCGCGAGCCGTCCAACTGGCGCGAGAGCGTCGTGTGGAAACCATCCGCGAACCGGTTCAGGCTCGCCTCGATCCGGTTGATGCCGTGGCTGAAGCGGTTGTACGCGATCACCGCCGGAATAGCCGCGAACAGGCCGATCGCGGTCGCGAACAGGGCCTCCGCGATGCCCGGCGCGACCACCGCCAGCGACGTGTTCTGCGCCGCCGCGATACTGGTGAAGCTCCGCATGATGCCCCACACCGTGCCGAACAGCCCGACGAACGGCGCGACCGAGCCGACCGTCGCCAGCACGTTGAGCCGGTCCGACAGCTTGTCGATCTCACCCGCGACGGCAGCGCCCATCGTCGTCGCCAACCGCTCGCGCGTGCCGCTCTTGTCGATCGTGCCGCCCGCGGTCGAGCGCCGCCACTCGGTCACGCCGGCCGCGAACACGCGCGCCGACGGCAGGTCGTTCTCGCCCTCCGCCTTGTAGAAGACGTCGATGTCCTCGGCCTTCCAGAAGTCGCGCTCGAACCGCGTCATGCCTTTGCGCGTCGAGCCGATCCGCCGCCAGAACGCGACGATCAGCGCCCAGGTCCAGATGCTGGCGAGCAGCAGACCGATCATCACGCCCTTCACCACCCAGTCGGCCTGGAGGAACAAGTGGATCGGCGACAGCGTCGCGCTATCCATAGTCAACACCGGATTCATGCTTCCCCCTGCCAGACTAGGCGTTCGTAAATGTCGGTCCAGGCGCGCGGCTGGCGGATCGGACGGCCGCTGGGAGCGACGAGCGCCACCACCAGATCCGCCTCGGTCAAGACAACCGCGTCGCGCATGACTCGTTGATGAATGGACACCCCTGCCGCGCGGACCCGGGTCAGTCGCGTGACGACCAGCAGCGCGTCGTCGAGCTTTGCGGGTGCGGCATAGCGGATCGCGAGGTTGGCGACCGCGTAGGCGCCGCCGCCGGCTTCGTGCACGGCGCGCTGGTCGATGCCGGCGACGCGGAGCATGTCGGAGCGGGCGCGCTCCATGTAGCGCAGGTAATTGGCATGATAGACGACGCCCGACAGGTCGGTGTCCTCGAAATACACGCGCAGCGGAAACCGGTGCTCGCGCCCGTCGAAGCGGCCTTCCGCCGGACGATCTGAAACCTCTGCCATCGCCGCGGCTGTTAACCCAGTCTTTGCAGGGAAGCCAAGCTTTGCTGTGAGAACGCGCTAGGCGAACCTACGATCCTCCCCCGCCAGGGGGAGGATCGCAGCAGGCTTACTGAAAGACGCTGGGGTCCAGCTTTAGGCGAGGCTGGGCGGGCGGCACCGGCTGCGAGATCGGCTGGAGACGCGCCTGCGTGATCGTCTGGACCGGCATGTTCGAGGCGTATTGCCGCGCGGCCATTACCGTCTTGGATTGCGGCAGGGGCTGGATCATCGGCTGGATCATCGGCTGGGTCGTCGGCCGGGCGACGGTGCGCCCGCGCCACGCGTCGACCGCGCGGTAGAAATCGGTGAACGGCTGCTCCAGCATCGGCAGGTGCGTGGCGGCAAACGCCGGCATCGCGTCCGCGGACACGCCCGCGCTGTCGGCAAGCACGGTGCCCGCCGCCGCACAGAACGCATCGCGCGCGGGCGATTGCGAGAAGAAATTGTACAGCCGCGTCATCGAATCGTCGTAGCGATCCTGCCAGTCGCCGCCGCCCGACTTATACTCGCTGGCATAGGTCGCCTCGGCCTTGGCGAGCACCGGCTTCTGCGCCGACAGCAGCGCGTTATAGCCGGCGACGATCACGACTTCCTGCGGCCCGCGACACGCGAGCGCAGCGACGTTGAGCGCGGCGCGCAGATGCCAGACCTTGGCAGCCGTCGTCAGGTTGCGGTTCGGCGTCGGATAGGTGCCATCCGCCAGCGCGACCGGGATCACCATTGTTGGCGAGGCACCCTTCGGCATCGTCGGCGCGGGGACCGGCACCATGATGACGGGCGGCGAGACGACCGCCACGGTCTTGGGTTTGGGCGCGCACCCGGCCACCAGGCCAAGCGCGGTAAAGGACAGCAACGCAAACCGACGACTCATCGCAACCACCTTCTTGACGTCCCCCGACGGGACATCTCTGGCATGGAGAAGGTTAACGAGGCGTAAGCCGTGACTGATATACGATGGATTTGCGGCGAATGGAGGCGGTGCACGGAGCCGCACTGCACCACCCCGGCGGAGGCCGGGGCCCAGTTGGAAAGGTTGCAGTAACTGAGCGCGACCTTTGGTCAGCGACGTCCCCCAACTGGGCCCCGGCCTTCGCCGGGGTGGTGCTGATTTCTATCGGCGAACCGACATAATAAGACGCGTCCCTCTCGATCCTCCCCCGCAAGGGCGAGGTGGCACCGCAGGCGACGGAGGGGGAGGACACGCAACCGAGGTCGGCGCTTGCCTCCCCCTCCGTCAGGCAAGAGCCTGCCCCCCCCTTACGTGGGCGGACGAGAAGACAAACCGCGCGCGACTCCAGCGCGGCCGCCGCCTGCGCCATCAGCCCGGCGATGATCTCCGCCACGGGCTCCTCGCGCTTGACCATGCCGACCGACTGCCCCGCCATCACCGAGCCATGCTCGACATCGCCGTCGATCACCGCGCGGCGCAGCGCACCCGCCCAATAATGCTCGATCTGCAACTGCGCCTCTGCCATTTCCACGCGGCCGCCATCCAGATGCCCCGCGACTTCACGCTGCTTCGCCGTGAACAGCTCGCTCGACGCATTCTTCAGCGCGCGGACCGGGATGACCGGAAGCCGCGCGTCGATCTGCACGCTGGAGATCGCGTCGCGCGCCGAGGCCCGGATGAACGCCTTCTTGAAATTGGCATGCGCGATCGATTCGGTCGCACACACGAACAGCGTGCCGAGCTGGACGCCCGCCGCCCCCATGTCGAGATAGCCAGCGATCGCCTCGCCCCTGCCGATTCCGCCGGCGACGAAGACCGGGACCTGCTCGGCGATCTCGGGCAGCATCTCCTGCGCGAGCACGCTGGTCGACACCGGGCCGATATGCCCGCCGGCTTCCATGCCTTCGATCACCAGCGCGTCGACGCCGCTGCGAATCAGCTTCTTCGCGAGCGCGAGCGCCGGCGAGAACGCGATCAGTTTCGCGCCCGTTTCCTTGATCGCCTCGATGCTGCCCTTGGGCGGCAGGCCACCGGCGAGCACGACATGGCCGACCTCGTGCTTGGTGCAGACCGCGATCAGTTCGAACAGATCGGGGTGCATCGTGATCAGGTTCACGCCGAACGGCTTGTCCGTCATGGCCTTGGTCGCGGCGATCTCGGCATCGAGCAGCGCGGGGGTCATCGCCCCGCAGGCGATCACGCCGAAACCGCCCGCGTTGGAGATCGCGGAGACGAGATGACGTTCGCTCACCCAAGACATCGCGCCGCCAAGGATCGCGACCTCGGACCCGAGGAATTCCGCCCCGCGCGCCATCCGGCGTTGAAGCCGCTCACTACCGATCGTCATGCATCCATCCCCTTCGTCGCTACCCTGTTCGTCGGTGCGACCATATTTTTCATTACAATCACATCCGTCATCTCTGCCGCGCCCGTCAACGTAACAAAGCTCATCGACGCAACAACGCTCATCGACGCAACAACGCCCGTCGACGCAACAACGCCCGTCATCCCAGCAAAAGCTGGGATCTCCCGGTCATAGCGCGCGCCCTCGCCGCGGGAGACCCCAGCTTTCGCTGGGGCGACGGCGGTAAGCATAACGGCGTAGGTGGGGGTGACGGCACAGGTTGGGGCAGCCGAGCAGGCCGGGACGACCGTTCCGAGCACGGCATTGCGACTCAAGCCGTATCCTCGGCATCGAGACCGTACGCAGTGTGCAGCACGCGCACTGCGAGCTCGGTATAATCCTCCTCGATCAGCACGCTGACCTTGATCTCCGACGTCGCGATAGCCTGGATGTTGATGCCGCGCTCGCCGAGCGTCGTAAACATCGTCGCGGCGACGCCCGCATGGCTGCGCATGCCGACGCCGACCACAGAGACCTTGGCGACCCGCGTGTCATGCACGATCGTCGCATAGCCGATCGCGTCCTTCGCCTTGTCCAGGATGTCGAGCGAGCGCGCGAGGTCCGCCGCGGGCACCGTAAA
>JAYVRZ010000388.1:0-2847 GCA_043775965.1 Sphingomonas sp. | reverse complement strand
GACCGGTCAGCTGCCGAAATTCTCCGAAGACCTGTTCCGCACCACCGATGGCCGCTGGCTGATCCCGACCGCCGAGGTGAGCCTGACCAACATCGTCCGCGAGCAGATCCTGAGCGAGGACGAACTGCCGCTCCGCTTTACCGCGTTGACGCCCTGCTTCCGCTCCGAGGCGGGCGCGGCGGGGCGGGACACGCGCGGCTATATTCGCCAGCACCAGTTCGACAAGGTCGAGATGGTCTCGATCGTCACGCCCGACATGTCAGAAGCCGAGCATGAGCGGATGACCGCCTGCGCGGAGGGTGTGCTCGACGCGTTGCAGCTGCCGTTCAGGCGGATGCTCCTATGCACCGGCGATATGGGCTTCACCGCGGCGCGCACCTATGATCTCGAAGTCTGGCTGCCGGGCCAGGCGCGCTACCGCGAGATCAGCAGCGTCTCGACCTGCACCGATTTCCAGGCGCGCCGGATGAACGCGCGCTACCGTCCCGAGGGCGAGAAGGGCACGCGCTTCGTCCACACGCTCAACGGCTCCGCGCTCGCGGTCGGCCGGACGCTGGTCGCGGTGCTGGAGAATTACCAGCAGGAGAATGGCGCGGTCGCGGTGCCCGCCGTGCTCCAGCCGTATCTCGGCGGACTGACCCTGTTGGAGCCCAAGCGCTGATGCGGATCCTGCTGACCAACGATGACGGTTATCACGCGCCCGGCCTCAAGGTGCTGGAGACGATCGCGCGGACGTTGTCGGACGACGTCTGGATCGTCGCGCCGGCCGAGGAACAGTCGGGCGCCGGCCATTCGCTGACGCTGTCGCGGCCGATCCGCGTGCGGAAGCACGGCGAGAAGCGCTATGCGGTGGCGGGCACGCCCACCGACGCGGTGATGATGGCGCTGGCCAAGATCATGAAGGATTGCCCGCCCGACCTGATCCTGTCTGGCGTCAACCGCGGCGCGAACCTTGCCGAGGACGTGACCTATTCGGGCACCGTCTCCGCGGCGATGGAGGGCGCGCTGGGCGGCATCCGGTCGATCGCGCTGAGCCAGATCTACAGCCGCGAAGGCATGGGCGACAGCGTCCCGTTCGAAGCCGCCGCGGCGTGGGGCGAGCGCGTGTTGCGACCGCTGCTCGACGCGCCGCTGGCACCGCGCACCTTGGTCAACATCAACTTTCCAGCCGGCCCGGCCGATGCGGTGAAGGGGGTTCGCGTCGTCAGCCAGGGTTTCCGCGATTACGGGCGGTTGCAGATCGTCAGCAACACCGATCCGCGTGGTTACGAATATCACTGGTTCGCGCTTGGCCGGACGGTCGAGACGCCCGCCCACGCGACCGATCTCGAAGCGACCGCGGACGGGTTCGTGTCGGTGACGCCGCTGCATCTCGACCTGACGCATGTCGAGTCGATGGACATGCTCGCCCGGACCTATCGCTGATGGTGCGCGCGCGGCCCCTGCTGGCGGTAGCGGTGCTGCCGATGTTGGGGCTCGCCGCGTGCATTCCGCAAGTCGAACGCCCTGCCGGCTATGGCCAGCCTACCCCCGAAAATCGCCCGCAGCGTCCGTACCGCGATCCGCCGGCGCCGCGCGACGATCCGCTGCCTCGGCAGGATGAGCCCGTACCGCTGGACAGGCCCGATGACCGCCCCGGTCGCGATAACAGCGAGGTAACGACCCTGCCCGCCCCGCGCCCCGCCTGGGAGGCAAAGCCGGTTCGCGCGGATGCGAAGACGATTCCCGATACGACTTATGTCGTCCAGCCCGGCGATACGCTGAGCCGGGTCGCCGATCGCAGCGGCGCGAGCCTGGAGGCGATCGCGCGCGCGAACGACCTGGACTCGCCCTACAGCGTCCAGGCCGGTCAGCGGCTGACGATCCCCGGCGGGCGCTATCACCAGGTCCGGCGCGGCGAGACCGGCATCGCGATCGCCCGCGCGTACGGCGTCGAATGGTCGCGGATCGTCGCGGCGAACGCGCTCGTCGAGCCCTATGTGCTGCGCGCCGACCAGCGGATTTTGATCCCCGGCAGCGGTACCGGCAGCGGCGATACGCCGAGCGCGGCGGAACGCGCCTCGGCGTTCACGCTCGACATCGACGACATCCTGACCGGCGGCGAGCCCGCGCTGGCCAGCAACCAAGCGCCGGCCAGACCCATTTCGACTCCCCGCCGCGTGCTGCCGTCGAACGCGGTCGTCACGGCACCGGCGCGGCTTGCGAGCGGCGGGTTCCAGTGGCCGGTCGACGGCAAGGTCGTGAAGCGCTTCGGCCACGGCGCCAGCGGCGAACGCAATGACGGGATCAAGATCGCGGTGCCCGTCTCGACGCCGATCCACGCCGCGGCGGACGGCGTTGTGGCCTATGTCGGCGACGGCATCGCGGCGCTCGGCGGGCTGGTGATCATCAAGCATGGCGGCGGCTGGACAAGCGTCTACGGCCACGCCTCGAAACTGCTCGTACAGCGCGGCCAGAGCGTGAAGCGCGGCCAGACGATCGCGCTGTCGGGCGATACCGGCTTCGCGGATCGGCCGGAGTTGCACTTTGAGTTGCGCAAGGGGCGGACCCCGGTAGACCCGACTACGCAACTGCCGCGGAGCTAGCGCGCGGACCTCACCGCCCGCCCTCTAGAACCGTCATTCCCTACAACCGTCATTCCAGCGAAAGCTGGGATATCACCGTTCGAGCCGCAGCACCCGCCCCATAAAGATCCCAGCTTTCGCTGGGATGACGGTTGGGCTGGGATGACGGTTGGGCTGGAATACGGTTGGGGCTGGAATACGCTTGGGGCTGGGGCGACGATTGAAGGTGGGATGAGCAGAATCCCCCCTCGCGCTTGCGGGAGGGGTCGGGGGAGGGCATGGG
>JAYVRZ010000387.1:0-25559 GCA_043775965.1 Sphingomonas sp. | reverse complement strand
CAGCAGGCGCACGTCGTGGTCGCGAAACCCGCCGGACTCGCGAATTTCGGTTTCCAGGCCCTGGCGCTGCGACGCGTCGTTCCAAAGCTGCAGATCGTCGGCGACTTTGTCCTCGACGGCCTTGTCGGCGTACCCGGTCAGTTTCTTGAAGGCCTGGTTCACCTGGACGATGCGGTTGTCGTCGCCTTGCGTGACGACCATCGCGACGGGCGCCATCTCGAATACCGAGACGAAATGGCGCTCGCTGGCGCGCAAGGCCTGCTCGGCCTTGCGCCGTGGTTCGAGGTTGGCGAAGGTGAACAACAGGCAATCGTCGTTGGCCACCTCGATCGGTTGCCCCGCCAGGACGACCAGGGTCTTCTCGCCGTTCGCCAACGGCAGCTCGGCTTCGAGCTGCGGCACCGTTTTGCCCGCCGCGACACAATCCTTTACGAACGGCTTGCGGTTCACTTCGGCGAGAAAATCGAGATCGAACAAGGTCTTGCCGATGATCTGCTCCCGGTCATAGCCCGACAGGTCGAGAAAGCCCTGGTTGACCAGGACATATTTCTGGTCGGAGACGCGAAGGATCAGCGCAGGCGCGGGGTTCGCATGGAACATCGCCTCGAACCGGTCCTCGGCGTCGAACCGTTCGGACACGTCGTTGATGACGAGCCCCAGGCAATCGGGCTCGCCGCCGTCCTCGTCCATGACGATATCGCGCACCTGGTGGACCCAGCGCGGCCTTTCGGTCCCGGTTGGCGCCACGTCGACGATGAGGTCGGGAAAGCTCTCGCCGGCGAGCAGCCGCATCAATGGATATTCGCGGCGCGGCAGTTTGCGACGGTCGCGGTAGCGGAGCTTGAACCGCGTCGCATACTCGTCCGCGGTCTCGCCCAGGTCCTTTACCGCGCTGATGCCGTGCATCCTGAGTGCGGCCGGGTTCGCGCTGAGGATGACCCCGGTCGGATCCATGAGGATCACACCTTCCAGCAAACCCGTCATGAGCTGCTCCAGATGGTGCAACGTCGGGGCATGCAGCGGTTTGCCAGATGACTTTTTCATACGGTGTCAGCGCAGAGCACGCGTCGCTTGTTCCACCTGCGCTGCCGCAAAAATACCAATGGCCCGGGTATTTCTGCACCTGGTCCAAACCGGAGCCGAAGCTCCGCGACTGAACGGAACGCGTATCACGATAGTTGATGCACCAGGACCAATATCGGTCGGGAGCCTTATCATGAACCTCATCATTCTTCTCGTTGTCGGCGGACTCATCGGCTGGGTCGCCAGCATGATCATGCGGACCGACGCACAGCAGGGTCTCTTCCTCAACATCGTCGTCGGTATCGTCGGCGCCTTGTTGGCCGGCTTCCTGATCACGCCGCTGATCGGTGGCGCATCGATCATGGACGGCGCGCTGAACATCCAGTCGATCCTGATCTCGCTGGTCGGCGCGGTGATCCTGCTCGCGATCGTCAACATGTTTCGCCGCGGTACGGTTCGCTGAGCGGAACGGGGGATGGCGCGTTCGGCGTGCGATCCCCCGACCGGCGCGTTTACGCCCATTCATAAAAGCAGAATCAGGAGAGCGTCATGATCCTTCGAGCATTTGTCACCAGCACGGCGTTGCTGCTCGCATCCAGCGCCGTCGCCCAGACCGCGACGCATGCCGGCGCCCACAACCCCGCGGTCAAGGACAGCGATGCCGCTCGCGTCGCAGCGCCGGCCAAGGGGGCGAACTCGTTCTCCGAAAGCCAGGCGAAAGGGCGCCTGACCAAGGCGGGCTATCGCACCGTGTCGCGCCTGACCAAGGACAAGGACGGCGTCTGGCGGGGCATGGCAGTCCGCGGCGGCAAGCAGGTCCATGTCGGACTGGACTACAAAGGCAACGTGACCGCGCGTTGAACCCAATTCCCAGGAGAGAGACAATGACGAAGACCATTACCCGCCTGTTCGACGATTACGCCGACGCCACCAACGCCCTGCACGACCTCGAACGCCTTGGCGTACCGCACAGCCATGTCAGCATCGTCGCCAACAACGCGGACGGCGCACACGGCGCACATGGCACGGGCGACACGACGCTGGGCGACGTCAACGACCACGGCGACGTCAGTCGCGGCGTCTCGACGGGCGCGGCTGTCGGCGGCGTCGGCGGGCTGCTCGCCGGGCTCGGCCTGCTCGCCATTCCCGGCCTGGGGCCGATCGTCGCGGCCGGTTGGCTCGCATCGACCGTGGTCGGTGCAGGCATCGGTGCCGCGGGCGGCGCGGCGACCGGGACGATCGTCGGCGCGCTCAAGGAGGCGGGCCACACCGACGACGAGGCGCATGTCTATTCCGAAGGCGTACGCCGCGGCGGGACGTTGCTCAGCGCCCGGGTAGAGGACGACCTGGTGGTGGAGGCCGAGGCGGCACTCGACCGGAACCGTTCGGTCGACGCGGCGACGCGCGGCACCGCGTATCGCCAGGATGGCTGGAACAGTTTCGACGATACCGCTCCGGCCTACACGCCAGACGAGGTTGTCGCCGAACGCGATCGCTATCGGGCATCGACGACGACCGCATATTGATTGCGCGTAGCGGCCTGTTCCAGAACAGGCCGCTACGCCCCTAGCGCGGTGCCCAACCTTTCACGGCATCGACGATGATGCCGGGTGACGGCGATTCAGGTGGCGGTCGGCGGTTAGCCGTCCGCCACCTTTTCATTCCGTCGCACCCTCCGGCATCGAGGATCGCCGGGATCCGGTCAGCTCTCAGAGTTTGAAGTTGACCCCGAACGTGACCGTGCGACCGATCCGCGTCTGGAACAGCGTGTCCTGGCGGACACTGTCGGTGTAGAGACGGTTCTGCTCGTCGGTAAGGTTGGTGCCTTCGACGATCAGCTTCACGGCGTCCGTGACCGCGAACGAGGCGGAGGCATCGACGAACAGCGTGCTGTCATTGCCTTGCAGGTCGCTGCCGGGCGAGGCCGGAATGCCGCGGATGAAGCCGTCGCGGTAATTGGCGGTCCCGCGGATGCTGAATTTGCTGTCTTCGTAATACAGCGTGCCCGACGCGGTATTCTTCGACAGGCCGACCAGGTTGGCCGTGGTCGTCACGGTTGGCACGCCGTTGACGCTGGCCAGGATATAATCGATCCGCGACGTGACGTGCGTGTAGTTCGCCAGTGCGCCGAAGTTCTTCAGGAACCCTGGCAGGAATGTGAACGGCACCTGCGCATTGACCTCGACTCCCTTCAGCGGGCCGCCCGGCGTGTTCAGCGGCTGCGCGATCGTGAACAGTTCGCTTGGCAACGTATTGGTGCCGGCCAGCAGTTCGTTCGGAAGGCCGAGATCGCTGAACGGCACGAGCGTGTTGACGCTCTGCACGTAGGACTTCAGATCCTTGTAGAAGAACGCCGCGGACAGCAGCGCACCCGGACGGAAATACCATTCGATCGCCGCATCGAAGGTGTTGGCGCGGATCGGGTCGAGCTGGGGGTTCTGGATGCTGCCGTTGCGCGTGACCGCGTTGACGCCGCTGGTCGGGGTCAGCACGCCAAGCTCGGGCCTGGCGAGCACCTTTGCACCCGAAAAGCGGAACAGCAGGTCTTCGATCGGCTCGATCACAAGGTTCCCCGACGGCAGCCAGTCGCTGTAGCTCTTGTTGGCCACGGCGTAGCGCCCGGTCACGCCCGTCGGCGAACCGGCCAGCGCGACCGAGATGAACCCCGATGAAAGCTGGTCGGTATGGACGAAGCGGACGCCCGCATCGCCGCGGATGCCGATGCCACCGACGCGATCGCCGAGATCGAACGCCGCCATCGCATAGGCCGACGACACCTCCTCGAGAACCCGACTGGACTGCGCACCGCATTCGGTGCCGCAATAACGCACAGCGTCGAGGTTGAACGTGCTGATCAACTTGTCCGGATCGAGCGACACCCAGCTGTTCGGTGCGCCATTGCCCCACAAACTGCCGACGCCGGTGATCTGGTGGGTGATGTCGGCGAGCGTGGTGCCCGCCGGCAGCGCCTTGGTGATCGTATCGGCGGTGTACGGAATGACGTTGCGGAGCGTGAAGTCGCTGCGGCGATACTGGCCACCGGCTTTCAGCGTGAGCACGTCGGCGACCTTCCAATTCAGGTTCGTCTCTGCGGTCAGGCCGGTATTGGTGTTGGTCGAGGGGCGGGCCTGGAAGCTGTAGCCGCCGCGCACGGTGCCGTCGGCAAGCGCCGGGGCGTAGTTGAAGCGCGTCGGGTCCGACACGTCGAAGCCGAAGCCCAGCTTGGGCGTATCGTTGCCGTCACGGTAGTCGATCGAGAAGTTCGGCGTGTCGATCGCGTCCATGTAATATTGGAAGCGCTGTTTGCCGAACGACTTGGCCTGGTTCAGCCCGAACAGCGCGGTGATCCCGAAACTGTCGTTGAAGTCGTGCTTGATGTTGAGATTGGCTTGCTTGAACGTCGATGTGAAATCGTCGACCAACCCTTCGGAGCGGACGTCGACGCCGTCGAACAGCCCGTAGACGAGGCCGCCTTGCGGGGTCAGCTGCACGTCCTTGATCGATGTCACCGGCTGGCCGTTGTTCGCCGCCGAACGTCCGAACGAGATCGCCTCGATGTAATTGTCGCGGCGCACGACGTGGAACCGCGAATAGAGCAGGTCGAGCGAGATGTCGGTCGCGGAGTCGGGCTGGTACTGGAAGCTCAGCGTGCCGCCGAGACGCTTCTGCTTCTGCTCCGAATTCAGATAGCGCGGGATGCGCGGGAAGAACGCGCCGCTGCCGGCGGTGTTCGGCAGATCGGCGCGGCGCGCGGCGAGCACCGTGTTGAACGCCGCCGCCGTGCTGGTGCGCGGCGTTCCGGGATAGCAGTTCGCGGCATCGGCGCCCTTGCTGCCGATCGCGGGCGTGGCGGGCGCGAACCCGACCGGTGAGCAGAACAGCCCGTTGGTGTTGGCGGACAGGATGTCGACCGCGGAATAGCCGACCTCGCGGATGTCGCGTTCCTGATAGGCGACCGAGCCGAGGATGCCGAACCGCCCGTCGTCGAACTTCTTGGCGACCAGCAGAGAGGCGCGCGGGTTCACCTTCTTGGCCAGTTCGCTATAGACGCCGCGGACGGTGGCGCTGAGCGTAAAATCCTGCTTGCCCGACAAAGGCTTGGGTGCGGACAGATCGACCGTCGCGCCCAGCGAGCCTTCCTCGACATCGGCGGAAGGCGTCTTGCGAACCGCCAGCGCCGAAAAGATCTCGGTCGGGAACACGTTGAAATCGAAGCTGCGACCGTTGTTGCCGCCGCCATAGATGTCGGACGATCCGGTCTGCGACGTGCCTTCCATGCCATTGATGCGGACGCGGGTGAACGCGGCGCCGAGGCCGCGCACCGATATGTTGCGGCCTTCGCCACCATCGCCACGCGCAAGCGCGACACCGGGGATCCGCTGCATCGACTCCGCCAGGTTGGAATCGGGAAACTTGCCGATGTCTTCTGCGACGATGCTGTCGATGGCAGCGGTCTCGTTACGCTTCTGGTTGATCGCCGTGCTGAGCGACGCGCGGAAACCGGTCACGACGATATCGGCAGTCTGGCCCGAGTCCGCCGTAGTCTCGTCTGGCATGCCCGCCGGCGCCTCGGTTGGCGGCAAGGACGGAGACGGCGTCTGTTGCGCCGAAGCGGTGGTTGCAAACCCTGCGACCAGCAAGGCCAGCATGGACGTGCCGCTGCGGATGCAGGTGCCGAGACGTGAACCGTTCATCGAGTGTCCTCCCCCATTTACCGTAGAACCGCTCTTTGGCGGTGTACCACATTGTAAGATGGGTAATCAGATAACACGAAATATCGCTGCCGTCAGTCTTTATTTGTCAGGTAAGTCGAGCGGCATGGCCTTGAGGAACCGGACGCGGCGCGCGATACGAACCTTGCCGCCGCCGCCGCTGCCACTCCGCAACGGCCGAGTTCGACGAGACATTCGACGCAATTCCTGCACTTGGGCAGACAGTCCTGCTCGGCATCGAGCGGTTCCGGGTCTTTCAACGCCTCGAGGCGATTTTGCGTTCGCCAGGCAAGTCAGCATTTGACGTGAACATTCTCATCAAGTAATCACCCATCTCACAAAATGAGATGAAACAGGCGGTCGAGTGTCTCGTGATCGTCGTTGGATCCTGGGTCTACCGGGGCCGGACGGGGCGGGAATACTGTTCGATGATGCGTGCGACGCGCTTTCGGTGACGTGCGGGGATGAGGAGCGTTGGGAGTGGCGGTTGTGACTTTACCGAGGATCAAGCATGTCCGGGCGTTCGTCGTCCGTGGCGGCGGCGCGGATTATCACGATCAGGGCGCCGGCCACTGGATCGACGACCACATCGCCACGCCGATGAGCCGCTATCCCGAATACCGTCAGTCGCGCCAGAGCTTCGGAATCAACGTGCTCGGCACGCTGGTCGTCGAGATCGAGGCCGAGGACGGCACGGTCGGCTTCGCGGTCACCACCGGCGGCGAGCCTGCCGCGTTCATCGTCGAGAAGCACCTCGCGCGCTTCCTCGAAGGGCGCTCGCCAACCGAGTATGAGAAGATCTGGGACCAGATGTACTTCTCGACGCAATATTACGGCCGCAAGGGGCTGGTCGTGAACGCGATTTCCGGCGTCGATCTCGCGCTGTGGGACCTGCTCGGCAAGCTGCGGCAGGAGCCGGTCTATCACCTGCTCGGCGGTGCGGTGCGCGATGAACTGCAGTTCTATGCGACCGGCGCGCGGCCCGACGTGGCGAAGGAACTTGGCTTCATCGGTGGCAAGATGCCGCTCCACCACGGCCCCGCCGAGGGTGCCGAGGGGATGAAGAAGAACATCGCGATGATCGCCGACATGCGCGAGAAATGCGGGCCCGATTTCTGGCTGATGCTCGATTGCTGGATGGCGCTCGACGTCGACTATGCCACGCGGCTCGCGATCGCCGCGCACGAACACGGCCTGAAATGGATCGAGGAGGCGATCAGCCCCGATGATTACTGGGGCTATGCCGAACTGAAGCGCAACGTGCCCAAGGGCATGCTGGTCACCACCGGTGAGCACGAGGCGACGCGCTGGGGCTTCCGGATGCTGCTCGAGATGGACTGCTGCGACATCATCCAGCCCGACGTCGGCTGGTGCGGCGGCGTGACCGAACTGCTGAAAATCTCTGCTCTGGCGGATGCGCACGGCAAGATGGTCGTGCCGCACGGGTCGTCGGTCTACAGCTATCACTTCGTCATCACGCGACACAATTCGCCGTTCGCCGAGTTCCTGATGATGCATCCGGGACCGACCGAAGTCGTGCCGATGTTCCACCCGCAATTGCTCGGCGAGCCCGTGCCCCAGAACGGCCGGATGAAGGCGAGCGCGCTCGACGCGCCCGGGTTCGGCGTCACGCTCAACCCCGAGATCGCGATGCACCGCCCGTACACGCATTGATCCATTCTCTCTTTCCGAAAGTCCCCTCATGAAACTCTGCCGCTACGGCCAACCCGGCCAGGAAAAGCCCGGCATCGTCGATGCCGACGGCGCGATCCGCGACCTGTCGGGTGTGATCGACGACATCACCGTCGACACGCTGGCGCAGGCGCTCGCGGCGGATCCCGCGTCGCTGCCGGTCGTCGCGGGCACGCCGCGCTACGGCGTCCCGATCAAGGGCATCGGCAAGATCGTCGCGATCGGCCTCAACTACCGCGATCACGCGATCGAATCCGGCCTGCCGATCCCGACCGAGCCGATGATGTTCATGAAGCCGCTCTCCAGCCTCAGCGGCCCGAACGACGACGTGGTCCTGCCGCGCGGCTCGACGCATGGCGACTGGGAGGTCGAGCTGGGTGTGATCATCGGCAAGACCTGCCGCTACGTCTCGGAGGACGAGGCGCTCGACAAGGTCGCGGGTTATGTGCTCGCCAACGACGTGTCGGAGCGCTTCAACCAGAAGCAGCGCGGGTCGCAATGGAGCAAGGGCAAGGGCCACGACACCTTCTGCCCGGTCGGCCCGTGGCTGGTGACGCCCGACGAGACCGGCGACGCGCAGGACCTCGACATGCATCTCGACGTCAACGGCGCGCGGATGCAGACCGGCAACACGAAGACGATGATCTTCGACCTGAAACAGCTCATTTCCTACGTCAGCGAATACATCACGCTGTATCCGGGCGACCTGCTGATCACCGGCACGCCGCCGGGCGTCGGCGAGGGCAAGAAGCCGGAGTCGATCTTCCTCAAGGCCGGCGATGTCATGGAACTCGGCATAGCCGGGCTCGGCACGCAGCGGCAGTCGGTCGTCGAATGGCGCCATCTGGGCGAAGGTTCGATCGCATGACGATCTATGGGGGGCGGTTCGAGGGGCGCTGCGCGATCGTCACCGGCGGCGCATCGGGTCTCGGCAAGGACGTCGCCACGCGGATCGTCGCCGAGGGTGGCAGCGTCGTGCTGTGGGACCTCGATGCCGACAAGCTTGCGGTCGCAAAGGACGACGTGGGCGCGAAGCACGTGATCGCGCTCGACGTGTCCGACGTAGACGCGGTCGTCGCGGCCGCGGCGGACAGCGCGGCCGTGCTCGGCAAGGTCGACATCCTGATCTGCTCGGCGGGGATCACCGGCGCGACCGCGCCGGTCCACGAATACCCGCTCGACAGCTGGAAGCGCGTCGTCGACATCAATTTGAACGGCTTGTTCTATTGCTGCCGGACGATCGTGCCGCTGATGCTGGCCAACGGCTATGGGCGGATCGTCAACGTGTCTTCGGTCGCGGGCAAGGAAGGCAATCCCAACGCGTCCGCGTATTCGGCGACCAAGGCGGCGGTGATCGGCCTGACCAAGAGCCTCGGCAAGGAATTGGCGGGCAAGGGCATCATCGCCAACGCGCTGACCCCGGCGACGTTCGAGAGCCCGATCCTGGAACAGCTTCCGGCGAGCCAGGTCGAGTATATGCGCTCGAAGATCCCGATGGGGCGGCTGGGCGAAATTCCGGAATCGACCGCGATGGTGTGTTTCATGGCGTCGGAGGAATGCAGTTTCACGACCGCGTCGACGTTCGACACGTCGGGGGGACGGACGACGTTCTAGGGTGTGGCAATCCTCCCCCGTCAGGGGGAGGTGGCTGGCCCTTGCCAGACGGAGGGGAGGAAAGGGATAACCGCTGTTCCGTGTCCCCCCCCTCCGTCGCCTTCGGCGCCACCTCCCCCTGGCGGGGGAGGATCGCTCTGACGGTAATCCGCCGTCATCCCCAGCCAGAGCTGCCCGATACGAGGCGGTACGGTTCCACTATCCCAGGAGAGAGGGCGATGATCCCGTTCGTCGACGCGCACATTCACCTGTGGGACCTCAACCACATCCGCTACCCGTGGCTGTCGCCGCCGTTCGCCGAAGACGGCCCCAACGGCAGCGTCGCACCGATCGCGCACGACTTCGGCATGGCCGAGTATCGCGCGGCGCTCGCCCGGTGGAGCGTCGTCGGGGCAGTGCATGTCGATGCTGGCGCGGATCCGCTACAGGCGCTCGACGAGACGCGCTGGCTGGAAACGGTCGCCGCCGAGCATGGCCTGCCCAACGCGATCGTCGCCTTCGCAGCGCTCGATGATCCCGACGCGGCGGATCAACTCGCCGCACAAGCAGCATTCCCCCATGTTCGGGGCATACGCCAGATCGTCAACTGGCACGCCGATCCGGCGCGCAGCTACACCGCACGCGACCTGACGCGGGACCCGCAGTGGCAGGCAGGCTACGCGCTGCTCGGCGACCACGGCCTTTCGTTCGACCTGCAATGCTACCCCGCGCAGATGCCCGGCCTCGTGCCGCTGATCGCACGGCACCCCAACGTCCCGGTCATCATCAACCATCTCGGCATGCCCGTGCTTACCGATCCCGACGGCACAACGGACTGGCGCGACGGCCTGCGCGCTCTCGCTGCGTTGCCGCACGTCGCGATCAAGCTTTCCGGGCTCGGCTTCATCGCGCGCGACTGGACACCGGAAAGCGTGCGGCCCTCCCTCCTCGAGGCGATCGACCTGTTCGGCACCGACCGTTGCCTATTCGCCAGCGATGCGCCGACCGACACGCTGTTCGCGCCGATCGACCGCTATCTCGAAACCTATCACGCGCTGGTCGCCGACTTCGCCGAGGACGAACGCCGCGCGCTGTTCGGGCGCAACGCGGACCGGATCTACCGGATGGGACTCGCGCTATGAACCCGCTGCTCGGCGTGATGTACCACTGGCTCGGCGGGCTCGCATCGGCGAGCTTCTACGTGCCCTATCGCGGCGTGAAGCGCTGGTCGTGGGAGATCTACTGGCTGACCGGCGGGGTCGTGTCGTGGCTAGTCGCGCCGTGGTTCTTCGCGAGCCTCCAGACGCACGACCTGCTCGGCGTGCTCGGGCGCGCACCGTCCGCCGCGTTCTGGTGGCCGGTGGTGTTCGGCGTGCTGTGGGGGTTTGGCGGGCTCGGCTACGGGCTAGTCATGCGCTATCTCGGGCTCTCGCTCGGGATGGCCGTGGTGCTGGGATTGTGCACGGTATTCGGCACGCTGATCCCGCCTGCCTTCACCGGCGAGTTCCACGAAAAGCTGCTCGCGACCACCTCCGGCAACATCGTCCTCGCGGGCATCGGCCTGACGCTGGCCGGCATCGTCGTCGTCGCGATCGCCGGCGCGATGAAGGACGCCTTGCTGACGCCGGAGCAGAAACTCGCGGCGGTCGCCGAGTTCGATTTTCGCAAGGGCATCGTCGTCGCGATCGGCGCGGGCATCATGTCCGCGTGCTTCGCGTTCGGGCTGGCGGCGGGCGAGCCGATCAAGGCGCTGTCGGCGACCGCCGGCACCGGGCCGCTCTGGACCGGGCTCCCCGTATTGTGCCTGATCATGGCGGGCGGTCTCGTCACCAACGGTGCCTGGTGCGCGTGGCTGATCGTCCGCAATCGCAGCGCCGCGCAGTGGATCGGCCGGACCACCGACGGTGTCCGTCCGCCGCTGATGCGCAATTTCGCGCTCAGTGCGCTCGCGGGCGTGACCTGGTATTTCCAGTTCTTCTTCTACACCATGGGCGAGAGCCAGATGGGGCGGCTCGGCTTCTCGAGCTGGACGCTGCACATGGCGAGCATCATCATCTTCGGCACGCTGTGGGGCTTCGCGTTCCGCGAGTGGAAGGAGGCCGGCGCGCGCATCAAGACGGTGGTCTGGACCGGCGTCGCGCTGCTCCTGATCGCGACCGTGGTGATCGGCTATGGCAACAGCATAGCGGTGGAGACCGTCGCATGACCCGGATCACGCACCTGATCGCCGCTGGCCTGCTGGCAATCGCGGGGGCCGCACCGGCAACCCCGCCGCGCGAGCCCGATGCCCCGCTGGTGATGACCGCGATGCACCTCCACGATCCCTGGATCGTCGCCGACACGGCCAGTCGCACCTATTACCTCTTCACGCGCAACGAGGTCGCGATGACCGGCGATCCGCGGCTGGGCACGATGATGTATGCGAGCCGCGACCTGAAGCACTGGACGAGGCCCAAGCTCGTGTTCGTGCTGCCTAGCGACGTCTGGGCCAGGGCGGGAAGCTGGGCGCCCGAGGTGCATCGCTGGAAGAACCGATGGTATCTCTTCGCGACGTTCCACGACCCCGCGTCGGCGCTGAAGCCCAACGGCAAGCGCGCGACCTATCGTCGCGGCACCGTCCTCGCAGTCGCCGATCGGATCGACGGACCCTATGCGTTGGTGCGGGGCGGCGAGCCGATCGTGTCGAAGGACCAGATGACGCTCGACGGCACGCTGTACGTCGATCCGAAGGGCAAGCCCTGGCTCGTCTATGCGCATGAATGGTGGCAGACGACGATTGGCACGATGGAGGCACTGCCGCTCGCCGACGACCTGTCCGCCGCGGGACCGTCGAAACGGCTGTTTGGCGCGAACGACGCGGCATGGGTGGTCGGTCAGAAGCAGCCCGATGGCGACACGGTCTACGTCACCGATGGCCCCGAACTGTATCGCAGCAAGACCGGCGCGCTGCTGATGCTGTGGTCGAGCTACGGCAAGAAGGGCTATGTCGAGGGACAGGCGCGGTCGCGATCGGGCGGCATCGAAGGCCCGTGGGAGCAGCTCGGCCCTCTCGTCGAGCGCGACAGTGGTCACGGCATGCTGTTCCGCGCCTTCGACGGCCGGCTGATGATGATCCTGCACCGGCCGTTCAATTTCGCGCTCGGCAAGCTCTACGAGATGCGCGACGACGGTGATCGGCTGGCGGTGGTGCGCGAGGCGACCGAACTCGACGGTGAGGCCTATCCGACGCATCCCTGCACGCCGGGGCACTCGTCGTTCGACAATGCGAAACCGGGGTGTTCGTGATGCTGGGTGCAGATGATGCGTGGCCGCTGTGGGCGGACGAACCAGCGGTGACGTTCGAGGATCCTTCGGTCGCGGCCGAGTTCGCGGTCGTCACGGCGGTCGACCAGCCGGTGCTGCTCGGGTTCCGTGCCGCCAAGCCCAATGGCCGCGCGATGCTCGTGCTTGGCGGTGGCGGCTACACCGCATTGATGGCGGGTCGGGAAGGGGTTCAGGTCGCCGCCTGGCTGACGGCGCTCGGCTACCACGCGTTCGTCCTGATCCACCGCTTTCCGAACGCCACCAACGGTATCGCCGCACCGCTTGACGATGCGCGCGAGGCGATGCGGCTGATCCGGGCGAGCGGCCTTGCTCCTGCGGGGCTCGGCGTGGTCGGGCTGTCGTCGGGCGGTCACCTGGCGGCGTGCCTTGCCGCGGCGTATCCGGACGCGTGGACTCCGTCGGCATCGCGCCAGCCGGATCAGTCGACGCGCCCGGACGTCCTCGTGATCGGGTACGCGCCGATCTCCACCAATGCCGCGGGGCGGACGATCGTCGCCGACAAGCCGCCACTGCCGCCGGTCGAGAAACAGGCGATGTACGATCAGCTGCAACCCGATGTCCAAGTGCTGAGGCCGCCGCCGCCTGCGTTCCTCGTCTATGCGGGCAACGACCCCGTCGTCCCGGTCGAGAACGCGCGCCGCCTCCACGGCGCGTGGCAGGCGGTGGGCGGCATGGCCGAGCTTCATGTCTTCGCCGATGCGGCGCACGGGTTCGCGCTCGATACAAAGGGCTTGCCCGTCTCGCTCTGGCCGATGCTCTGCGAGGCATGGCTGCGACAGGTCGGCTTTCTCGATTAGCGGCGGGTAAGCCGAACCTTCGTTGGCGCGTCGCGGTCCACCGTGAGGATACCGTCCGCTTCCTTCAGTTCGGCGATCTGGAGCACGCTGCGGCGCTGCCATTCGGGATCGCGCGCGGACTGCGGTTCGCCGGACTGGTGGACGAAATAGACGATGTAGGCGCGATCACCCGCGACGATCACGTCGGGATGCTGCCCCTTGGCGCGGTCGGTCTCGGCGCGGCCCGGCGTCGCGAGCAGATAGTCGGATTGTCGCGTCCAGTGCTCGCCGTCGGTCGAGCGCATCGCGAGCAGCCCCTTCCACGCGTCCGAGATCAGCCACCAGCGGCCTTTCCACCGAAACGCCTTGGGTCCCTCGCCGGGCGTGTCGACGATCGTGCCCTTGACGCGCCAGTGGACGAGATCGTCGCTGTCGGCGTAGCGGATCGCCTTGTTCAGCCGCTCGTCGTTATACCAGAGCCGGTATCCGCCACCGGGCAGCGCCGCGACGCTCGCGTCGATCACCCGGTCCGAGCCGAGCGACAGCCGCTCGCCGCAGGTCCAGCGCTTCAGGTCGCGCGAGGTCAAATGGACGATGAACCTGGGCGCGTTCCAGTCGCGAAAGACTCCGGGCACGACGGTCAGCCACATATGCCATCGCCCTGCGAGATACTGGACCTCGGGCGCCCACAGCGTAGCGCCGGTGCAGGATGCGGGGATCGCCGCGGTGCCGCCGTAGCGCCAGCGCACGCCGTCGCGCGAGCGGGCGGTGCCGATCGCGGTACCGTGCACCCACCGCACGTCCTTCGCATCGGCCATCGGCAGGTCGGCACGGCGGTTGGTGTAGAACATCACCCATTCGCGGCGGGCGGGATCGTAGACGGTCGAGGGATCGGCGGCGCCGTCGTGCACCGGATCGCGGAACAGTGGCTTCGGCGCAACTGGCGCGCCGGCGAGCAACACAGCGGCGAGCAGGATCACCGCGTGCCTGCCACCGCGACGGGGTTGTTGCCCCAGAGCCTGTCATAGGACCAGCCCGACAGATCCTCGACCACGCGCGCATTCTCGGGCGTCGACGGCACGCGCTCGCCGCGCCGCAGATGCTCGATCTCCTCGAGCAGGATCGCATGCGTGGCGGGCGTAAGCCGGAACCGCGTCGACACCATCACGCCGAAGATGAGCATCAGGATCGTCCCGGCGCCCAGCACCGCGACGATCGCGTAGATCGCCTGCGGGCTCTGCGCGGTCGCCTTCGACACGAAGCCCGACCCCTGCATCACCTGCCCGACGAGGATGACCGCCAGCGCCTGGCTCATCTTGCGCACGAACGTCATGACGCCCGCGAACGCGCCCTCCCGGCGGCGCCCGGTGACGATCTCGTCGACATCGGCCATGTAGTTGTACGTCGCCCACGGGATGTAATTAAGCGCGCCGCGCCCGAGCCCGGCGAACACCACCGGCAACCAGAACAACGCCGACGTCGCGGTATAGCCCGCCGCGTACATGGCGAGGAAGATCACCACGCCGATTGCGAAGCTCAGCGCCGCGAACCGGTAGGCGGCAGCGGGCGACAGCCGCAGCGCGAAGTTGATCGCCAGCACGACGGCGACGAGCTGGACGATGTACGTCACGCCGACCAAATTGGCGACGACCGCGGTCGACCCCGCCAGCGCGAAGATCACGAAATAGGTGAACGCCGCGTTATAGATGTCCTGGCTGATATAGCCGCCGAGATACATGCCGAGATGCAGTCGGAACGCGCGGATCCGGAGTGTCGAGAACAGGTTGCGGTACAGCGCCTTGAACGCCGCGCCGAGCGACGCTTTCTCGACCGCCTGGACCTCGTCGAGCCCCTCCGGCCGCTGCCGCTCCCAGCTGAACGCGTACAGCAATCCGGCGGCACCCATGAACAGCACCGAGAAGATCATGCCCATGTACAGATACGTGTCGGGCGAATCCGGGCCGAGATACGCGATCAGCCAGCCCGGCAGGAATGCCGCGGCAATCGCCGAACACTGGCCGCACAGGATGCGCGCGCCGGCGAATTTCGCCTTGGTCCGGTAATCGGTCGCCATCTCTGACGCGAGCGTCTCGTACGGGATGATCTCCATCGCGTAGACCATCTCGAATAGCACGTACGTCACGAGATAATACCAGAAGCCTTGCCCCGCGACCCACATGATCGCGAACGACGGCAGCAGCGGGATCGCGGCGAGAATGAAGAACCGCCGCCGCCCGAACTTGCGCCCCAGCCAGCTTCGCCCGAGATTGTCCGACAGGTGGCCGATCGCCGGGCTGGTGAACGCGTCGAGCACCCGCGCGACACCGAAGATGATCGTCGCCTGCGCCGCCGACAGCCCGCAGAAGCTGGTGTAGAAGATCAGGATCCACGTGCTGATGACCGCCATCGACCCCGCGCCGAGCACGTCGTTCGAGCCATAGGCGAGCAGATTGTACCAGCGTACCGGGCGGGAAGGCGTGAGCGGCAGGGCCGGACGGGCGGCGATCGGATCAGTGGCCATGCGAAAGTCCTTGGGTACCGGCGTTGGCTGGAGATGAGGCGGCTGGAGATGAAGCAGCTGGAGATGTGGCGGATGGAGATGAGGCGGGAAGCGGGTCGAAGCGGAGCGCGTCGAACAGGATCGCGGGGTCGTCGATGCCGATCGACACGGTATGTCGACCGGCCTTGATCGGCGTCGGCAGTGCGAGCTCGAGGCGGTTGTCGAGCACGGCCATTGCCCAGGCGCGGTCGCCGGTCTTGCGCGGAATGCCGACGCGCACGGGCATCCCGCCATCGATCGCAATCGACACCGCAAGGTCGGCACCTTCGGTCGTCGGGTAGGTCGGCAGCACGTCTGCCGCGAGCGTCCAGGCGCCAGCGGGAAGCTCGATCGCGTAATCGAGCGATACCGGCTTGGAAGCCGCAACCGCCGCACCGTTGCGGCCGAGGCCGTCGACCTTGCGCCAGCCATTGCGCGGGCCTTGCGCGGTCTCCGCCTCGATCACGATCGTTGCCGTCGGCAAAACCTCCCGCTTCCCCGGCGAAGGCTGGGGCCCAGTTGGAACGGCTGAGGCAAGAGCGTGCGGCGCGATCTCACCAGGGGCGTTCCAACCGGACTTTGGCCCCCGCCCGGGAGGTGTAGCTGCGGGAGGCAGGATCGGTGGCGACAAGCGATAGCGGCGCCACTGCCCATCGGCGGGTTCGACCGCCATCATGCCGCGCCACTTTCCGCCCGCGATCTCGGTATTGTAGCGGCGCGTCAGTGCGGTGATTTCCGCATCCGCTGCGCGCGATCGCTGACCGGCGACTGCCGCGCTATCCGGATCGATGTCGCGCAGGCGATCATGCGCCTCCGCCTCGAACACGCGCGTGTTGGCCAGTGAAGCCGCGGTCACCGGATAGTCGACCAGCTCGAAGAACGCGTCGCGTCGGTCGGGCGCAATACGCGGCGCGATCGAACGGACGCGGGCGCGGAGCGTATCGAAGGCGGCGAGGCGGGTTGCGATCTTTGCGGGAGCAAGCGGGCTTGGCTTCGAGAGTTCGCCGGGCAGCCACCATTGCAGATGCTCGGGCCGGCGCTGGAAGTTCAGTCGGTGATGCTCGGCCATGATCGCCGCCACCTCGGGCGCGACGTCCGCGCCGATCGTGCCCGCCGCCCAGTCCGTGACCACCGCGTCGATCGGCTGCGCGCGCGTTCCCGGCACATCCCACGCCAGCCGCAAGAAATAGTCGGTGGCGAGTTCCGCGGGCTTGAGATCGCCAACATTGGCGACCCACATCTTCCGCGCGCCGGAATCCCAGGCCCGCCCCAGCTCTTCGCGGATCAGCGCGGGCGGGGTGGTCGACAGCCAGAGATACGACAGCGGCGCACCGAGATAGGACAAGTGATAATAGATGCCCGATCCGCCCGCCCGCGCGCGCTCGGCGGCGTCGGGGACGTGGCGGATATAGCCGAAATTGTCGTCGGGCCACATCAGCGTGACGTCGTCCGGCACCTTCAGTCCGCCGCGATAGACGTCGAGGACTTCCTTGTACGGCGTGAAGACCTGCGGGACGCGCGCAACATCCCGGTTCACGCCGCGCGACAGCATCGCGCGCTGGTCGGCGAATATCCGTTCGAGCAGCGACCGGCGTGCGTCGTCCGTGGTCGGGCCGACGATGCCGCTGTCGTGGATGCCGCGCATCCCGAGCGTCCAGACGCTTTCGTATCTGCCGTTCGCCCGGACGCGCGCGTTCCAATAGTCGGCGACCCCGGCGGGGTTGGTCAGGTAGTTGAAGTTCGCCGCGGGTGCCGTCCATTCGCCGACATTGTTGCGCAGCATCGGTTCGGCATGGCTCGATCCCATGACGATCGCATAGCGGTCGGCGAGGCGTGCATTCTCGGGGTTCGCGTTGAACGGCGTGGTGACTTTGTGCATCGCCGGCCAGACGAGGTTCGCCTTGAGCCGCAACATCAGCTCGAACAGTTTCGCGTAGGTCTTCGGTCCGATCGTACCGGCCTCGCGCTCGAACGTTCCGGCGGCCCAGGGTTGCAGCCCCCAATCCTCGTCGTTGAGGAATATCCCGCGATACCGGACCGAGGGTGGCCCGAAGCGGTGGAGCCCGGCGGCGGCAAAGATTGCGGCGTGATGCTCGGGCGTGACGTCGGCCCACCAATGCCACGGCGACACACCGATCGCGCGCGAGAGTTCATACGCACCGAACGCCGTCCCGCGCCGATCGCTGCCGACGATGACCAGCGCCGCGGGAACACCAGGCGCCGGGTCGTCGACGGTTGCGATGACGAAGCTTTCCCACGCGCCGCGCAGTTTCGAGACGTCGAGCCTGCCGCGCCGGACCAGCCGGTCGATCGCGGCGTTGCGGCCGAGCGTTCCGAGCCAGATCTGCGTGCCGTTGGCGGTCGTCGCGCCGGTCACACGCCGGAGGTCGCTGGTCAGGTCGGCGGCGGCGATCCGGACGACCTCATGGTCGCCCGGCGCCGTCACCACGCGCGCCACGCCCCGCGCATCCGCCAGCGCGAGACCCGCTCCCCGCTCGAACGACACGAGGGGGGCGACCGGCTCGGCCGAGGCCGGCGCCCCGAGCCAGAGCGCGGCCGCAAACAAGGCGCGCCGCAGGATCAGATGTAGGTCCGCAGGAACTCGGCGAGCGCGACCATCGCGAGGCTCTGGCCGTAGGGCATCGAGGTGAGCGCGATGTCCTTGTAGAATTGCTGCGTGTCGCCCATCGCGGTGCCGAAGCTGACCTGCTTCAACTCGCCGGCCTCGTCGATATTGGCGAGCACGCCTTGCACGGCCTTGATCCCGACCGCCTCGTAATGGCGCGGCAGATAGCCCTTACGGACCCCCTTCAGGATGCCGTAGGCGAAGCCCGCGGTCGCCGACGCCTCGAGATAGCTCGTCGGGTCCATCACCAGCGTGTGCCACAGGCCGCTCTCGTCCTGCGTCTCCGCAAGCGTCTTCACCTGCGCCGCGAGCGTGTCGATCAGGAAGGTGCGAAACGCGTCGCCCACCGGAAGGTCGAGGATCTCGATGATCTCCGGGATCGCGATCGTCACCCAGCAATTGCCGCGTGCCCACAGCGCCTCGGCAAAATTGTGCCGGCCGTTGAAATCCCAGCCGTGGAACCAGAGCCCGGTCTTCTTGTCGAACAGGTATTTGATATGGACCAGAAACTGCCGCTTGGCCTCCTCGACATAATGCGGGCGGTTCAGCAGCAGGCCGATCTTGGCGAGCGGCAACACCGACATCATCAGCGTGTCGTCCCACATCTCGCCGGGATTCTCGTCATTGTAGACGATGTGCTGGAAGCCGCCCTCCTCGGTCTTGGGCAGGCCGTCCGGCGCCATCAGCCACTCGGCCCAGGTGTCGAGATAGGGGATGTAGCGCGGATCGGGCTCGCGCTCGTAGAGGTAGGCGAGCGTGATGAACGGCGCGACGGTGTTGATGTTCTTGGTCGGCGTGCCCTCGGCAAAGCGATCCTCGAACCACTGCTTGATAATCGCCAGCGCGCCGGCGTCGCCGGTCTGCTCGTAATAGCGCCACATCCCGAACAGGCCGACGCCGTGGGTCCATTCCCAACCGGCCCAGCCCTTGGTGTCGATGACCCGGCCGTCTTCGAGCCGCAGCAGGAACTCGCCGGTCTCGTCCTTGATGTTGACGAGGTTGTCCATCAGCTTGGCAATCGCGGACGTGATGTCCGCACGTGGTATGTCGTGGGTGAGGGCAGCCACTTATAGTCTCCTGTTGGGACGCGCAGGGCTGAGCCCGTAGTCGCGCGCCATCGTCCGATAGAGGGTAAGGAATTCGGGGGCCGCGTCGTAGCGGCCGCCGTGACCGGTCGACGGGGTCGTGCCGTTCGGCGGGGTCGGTGCGCTCGGCGCCGCAACCGCGCCGGGCGCTTCGGCGGCATTGATCCCCTGCGAGAGAAGATCGGGCTTCGGTCCTTCGCCGGCGGGTTTGCCGTCGTGCGTGAAGATCGCTTCCTGGTGGCGGGTCGGCTCCCAGATGAAGCTGCCCCAGCCATGCGGCTGTGCGTGGACGAGATCGTTCACATAGCGTTTGCGCGACGAATATTCGAGCGCGAGGAAGCCGTGATCGGGATAGGTCTTGGCGAACTCACTGAAGGTCCGCGCCCAGTCGCCCTGCGCCTGCTGCTGGTAGCAGGAGAAGCCGGTCGCATCGAACGCGACGCCGCGCTGAAGCAGATTGTCCATCCAGTAGCGGACGATCGGCCAATGCCGCCCGAGGTGATTGTGCACCGCCACGCGCGCCTCGGGGATGGCCTCGCGCGCACCGGCGATTCCGGCCTTCAACAGCATCGCGAACCGATCGTAACCGCCTGCGCCGGGCACGTTCATGTGCACCGCATCGGTCTGTGGATTGCCGGTCGGGATCGTCAGCGGCACGCGGCCATCCGGCCACAGCATGCCGAAGGTGGTCTCGTTGCCGATCACAATGAGGTCGGGCGCGGCGCCTGCGCGTTTCATCGCCGACAGCGCATCGACGGTATGACGGTGGACCGCGTCGAGCAGTTGCGGGAACGTCAGCGCGGCCCAGGCGGCGGGCTTGTCCTGATGCTGCGGGTCGGCCCAAGTGTCCGAATAATGCAGCGTCAGCGACAGGTGGAAACCGGCCGCCTTGGTGCGCTTGGCGAACGCGAGCGTGCGCGGCAGGTCGCACCAAGGCCCGCCGGGCTTGCCGCGCGAATAGCCTTTCGCAGGATCGACGAACAGCCGCAGCTTGATCGCGTTGAACCCTGCATCGCGCAGGATCGCGAGCGGGTCCTTGGCGACGCCGTTTTCGAAATAGCGTGCGCCTTCGAACTCGTCCTCGGGGATCCACGATACGTCCGCACCGATCAGGTACGGCCACGGTCTCGCGCCGCTTGCGACCGTTGCGGCCGGTGCGACGCTGGCAAGACAGGCGGCCCCCGCGCCGGCTCCAAATGTTCTGCGCGTGATCATTTGGCGGTTCCCAACCGGTCGGGTGCCGCGACCATCCGCACCGGCACGCCGCCCTTGACGTTGCGCATTGCCACCAGCCGGACCTGCTCGAGCGCATCGCCGGGCGCGCCGTCCGACGTCACGGCTAGCGCGACGGTGTTGGCGCCGTGGTGGTTCAGGATACCCTCGGGGATCGGGAACACGCGTTGCGGACCGACATGCGCGATGAACTGGCCCATGTTCCAGCCGTTGACGAACAGCAGCGCCCGGTAGCGAGCGACCGAGCGCGGCGTGGTGGTATCGCCGAATGCGAGGGCGATCGTCGTGTCCTGGCCCTTCGGCACCGCGAGATTGAAGTGCGTGCGATACCAGGTCGTGCCGGGGGTCGCGGTCGCGGCGGGGATCGTTGCCTTGACCCACGCCGTGTCATCGAAGCCCGGCAAATGCCAGCCGAACCGCTCGCCATATTGGCCGCCGTTGTTGGCGGGGCCGCGTGCCGGATCGGGAAGGTCCTCGCCGCCGAGCTTGCCCTGGATCTTCCACGCGATCGGTACGCTGAAGCTGCGCCCGCCCGGCGCCTCGATCGACGCGGAGATAAGGCCGCGCGCTTCCTTGTGATAGTCGTCGGAATCGAGGTCCCAGTTATGGCCATTGTTGCGCACCATGACGCTCACGACGTGTTCGCCGGTCGCCTGTGCGGAGGCGGGCAGGTCGAAGCGCGCGAGCCCGGTCGTGATCGGCCGCGGCAGGCCGCTCGCCAGCTCATTCTGGCCGACGAACCGGCCATCGACCCAGACTTGCACCATCCCGGAGCCGCCCGCGCCGTAGAACAGCGCGATCTGCTTTGCGTCGGGCGTGCCGGTGAAGCGGCCGCGATACCAGACGTCGCCGTCGTGGAAGCCGTAGGAGTCCATCGTCAGGTTCGGTTGGCCATCGGGCTTCGCGGTCGTCGTTGCGCTGCCGCGCCCGTCGATCGCCTGCCAACCGCTGTCGTCGAACCCGGGCGTGGCTTCGGGGGAGCCTTGGGCCATTCGCCATCCGGTCAATGCTGGGAGCACGACGGGCGCTGGACCGGGCAAGGCCGTCGTCGCGCTTCGGCTACCGATCGCGGTCGTCTTCGTCGCGACCGCCGTCCCGTTCCACCGCACCGACCGCAGCGCGGCAGGAGCCCAGATTTCGAGCGGCGTCGTCTCGGCAGTATCGCCGGTCAGCGCCAGCGTGCCGCCGGTCACCTTGGTCGAGCGCAGCAACGCGGGCCCCCGCACGAGCACCGCGTCGCTGCCACGCCAATAGCGCACCGCTTCGGGCTCGTCGGCGAGGATCAGCGTAAGGGCAGGGCGCCCGCCACCCGTAACCCGCACCACCGCGCGCCCGGCGTGCGTATAATCGAGCCTGAGGTCGCCTTTCGCCGCGTCGAACGCGGAAATTACCTTGCCTTCGAGCACGGTCACTGTTGGGGCAGACGTATAGCGCAGCATCGTCTCGCCGGTCTCATCTGCGCGACCGTACAGCAGCATCACGTCGCCGCGATCGATCGTCAGCGCTGTTTGCAATTCGGAGGTCGAATACACCATCCGTTGCCCACCGAGATCAACCCCTGCGACCAGCCATTTCGCATCGAACCCGTTCAGCCGCATTGGTTCCGCCTGCGGGAAGGTGTAGCGCCCGTCGGGCAGGTCGGCGGTGATCGTGAAGCGGTCGTCGGTCTGGCCGTTGGACGGCTTGTGCGTCACCATCAGGAAGCGCGCATCGCTATCCGGGCTGCGGTTGTGATACGCCTGTACGTTCGGCGACGACATCTGTACCGGCGCCGCGGGGACCATGCTCGCGAGGTCCGGCACGGCGGCGATCAGCCCGCCGAGCTGTTTCATCTCCTCCGCCTTGCTCCGCACCTCGCGCGCTTCGGAGATCGCCGAGCCGTAATCGTAGCTCGTGAATACGACGGGGGCGGGGAGCCAGCCCCAGCTCGTGCCGCCATAGCCCATGTAGAAGCTCTGGATGTCGATCCCGTTGGCGAGATTGGTGCCGTAGAACACGCGCTGGAACCGCTTGCCGCGCTGGATGGCGTTGCATTCGTAGCCGCCGTTCGAGCCCCAGTAATCGAACCAGCCGCCGCCGAACTCGGCGAGGAAGGCGGGCGTATCGGGCGAGGCGGACGCGCCGCCCTTCGCACCGCCGGGACCGTAGAACCCCCAGTCGGGCGCCGCGACGCCTCGCGTGGGCTTGCCGGCGACGGTGCAGGTGCCGCCGGGGTAGCCGTCGAACGCGTACAGGTCGTTCGGGCCCTTCACGACGTTGGCGACAGTCGAGCTTTCGGGCACCCAATATCCGTTGCGGCCCTGGTCGTTGTGGAACAGCGGCACGGTGATGCCGTCGGCGCGCGCCTTGGCGTAGAGATGATCCATGTAGCGGCGCAGCGCCGGCGTGGTCAGCGCCAGTTCGTTCTCGATCTGGTGGAGGATGACGGTGCCTTTGTGGCCCTTGCCGTCGCCGTTGATCTGGTGCCGCGCGATGATCGCATCGATCTGCGTGAGCCACTCGTCCGCCGCGGCGAGATAGGCCGGATCGTCGGTTCTCGCACGGCCCTTCTGGTTGACCAGCCAGCCCGGGAACCCGCCACGCGACAGCTCCGCGTTCACATACGGCCCGGCGCGGGTGATGACGTAGAGCCCTTCCTCCTGCGCCATCGTCAGTACGCGCTCGACATCGCGGATGCCGGTGAAGTCGTACACGCCCTGTTTGGGGCTGTGATATCCCCAGTCGAAATACAGCGCGACGGTGTTGAACCCGCTCGCCTTCATCTTCTGCAGGATGTCGCGCCACAGATCGGGGCTGGGCAGGCGGAACGGGTGGAATTCGCTCGACCAGATGACCTGCCGCTTGCCATCGATCATCAGCGACCGCGCGTCGTACGACACGCGGCCGAACGTCTTGACCGGGGCGGCGAGGTTCTGCGTCGGGCGCGCGACCTGCGCCGTTGCCGCGACCGGCACGAGTGCGGTGGCGAGCATCAGCGCGATCAGGCGGGCGCGATCAGTCATGATGGAAGATCAGCGGAAGCGACCATTCCTTCGGCCGGTTATCGGCCTCGACCTCCATCAGCGGCGCCATGTGATCCCACCAGCGTTTCATCACCGGGTGATCGGGGAGGGCGTCGCGCATGTTCGGTTCGGCGAGCTTCAGCACGGCGAAGAGGGAGAGCGTCGCCTCGTCGAGGAAGATCGAATAATCGTAAATGCCGCTTTCGGTGAGCAGCGCGGAGAGTTCGGGCCAGATGTCGTCGTGGCGCTTGCGATATTCGTCGACCACGCCGGGCTTCAGCTGCATCCTGAACGCATGGATCGACATCGCACCCCTCCAATCCACTATGTGGTATTGCTATGTACGATTTGGTAAAGGTGTTCGGTGCCGAGGTCAAACGCTAACCGCGCCAGAGCGGCGTCCGCGTGATCGAAAGTCCGGTGGCGTCCTCGATGATCAGGGGGGGGCGGGCATCCGGCGTGGCGGTGGCGAGATCGAGGCGGTCGATCACGAGCCCCTTCGCATGCCGGGCCCACAATCCCCAGGCGGGCAGTACGCCGAACATGCTCGGCTCCGGGTAGGCGCCTGCGAGTTCCTCGGGCCGCCGTGCTACATCCTCCGCAGTCCCGCCACCACGATAGGACAGGTGGATGCGGGACAGCGTGACGTCCTCGACCGGATGACCTGGCAGGCCGGCGATCGTCGCGGCGAAGCGGTGGTCGATTTCGGTGGCGTCGATCTCGCTCAGCGCTACGCGACGGATTGCGCCCACCTCGGTTCCCGCCGGACCGCGACGTCGGTCGCCGATCCGCAGGAACAGCGGCGCGGTGGTCACGTCGCGCATCGTGATGCGGCGTACGACGACGTCCTCCATCACGCCGCCATCGACCGTCTCCAGCGCGAGGCCGCGGCAATGCGTGAAGCTGCAATCCTCGATCAGGATGCGCCGATACCCCCCGTTGCTCTCGGTCCCGAGCTTGATCCGGCCCGTGACGCGGTCGCGATCGGGCGCGAGCTGTTGCGTCATCTGTCGCGTGCCGTCGAGCATCGTCCCGAGGTCGTAACCAGAGACCGCGCAATGCCGCACCGTCACGTCTTCCGACGCGACGGCGCGGCCGAGGGCGAAACTGCTCTTGATGACGATCGCGTCGTCGTTTGGCGTGTTGACGCGACACCGCTCGACCATCGTGCGCTGCACGCAATCGAGGTCGATCCCGTCACGGTCCGTATCGATCGTCAGGTCGTGGATATGCAGGTCGCGCGTGCCGGTCGCCAGGATCGCGAAATGCCCGCATTTGAGCATCGAGAACCCGGACAGCCGGATATTGCGTCCGTTCCTGAGTGCGATCGCCTTGTTGCCGAGCCCGTTCATACGTTGCGCGTCGGGTTCTAGCCGGGCGATCTCGGCAGCGGTCATCTGGCGCATCGACAGTGGCCGCTCGCCGGTCTGCGCCTTCCAGCGCGTGCCGGGCCCGTCGCGCGTCAGCCCAAGCCCATGGATCAGGCCGGGACCCGTGATCGCGACGTTCTCGACGTCCTCGCCCCAGAACAGACTGTTGCGCCAATGGCTGTGCCCGAAATCCTGGTAGAGTTGCTCGCCATTATCCTCGGGTAGGTCGTAGCGTCCGGCATGCCGCGCAGGGTCCGCCGCCTCGATCACCGCGCCCTCGGCCAGCTGGATCGTTACATGGCTTTTCAGCCGGATCGAGAAGCATAGATAGCGGCCGGCGGGAATGGTCACGATACCCCCGCCGACCTTGGCGGCGGCGGCAATCGCGGCATTGATCGCGGCGCTGTCGATAGTCCGCCCGTCGCCGCGCGCACCGTGATCGCGTACGTCGATCATCGTCGCGGCATGCGCGGGAAACGGCAGCAGCGCCACGCCGAGCCCCAATCCGACGTCGCGGCGCGTCACGTGATCCATCATGCTAGGGGCGCCGGACGCGCTTATTGCAGGTTCACGTACATGCCGCC
>JAYVRZ010000386.1:0-2870 GCA_043775965.1 Sphingomonas sp. | reverse complement strand
AATTGGGAGACCCCAGCTTTCGCTGGGGTGACGGGTTTTGGATGGTTCGGATGGGGACTTAGGTAGGCGGCACGGGTTTGTCACCCGCTGCGGCGCAATCCGCTTGGCTACCCGATCCACGCATTCTCGATGTGCCGGGGCCGAGTACCGGGGGCGAGCAGGATGACGTCGACGCGGATGTCGTCGCCCGGCCCGGCATAGCGCGGCATCAGATATTCCGCCGCCGCGGCGACCCGCGCGAGCCGGCGCTCGTCGATCGCGAAGTCGAGTTCGGCGGCGGTGGCGCGAGTCTTCACTTCGACGAACGCGACGAGATTGCCTTTGCGCGCGACCAGATCGACCTCGCCAGCGGGCGTACGGACGCGGCGATCGAGGATGCTCCAGCCCTTGAGCCGCAGCCACCATCCCGCCAGGCGTTCGCCGCGACGGCCCGTCGCTTCCGCAACCTGTCGGTCGGCCGTGTTCCCCTTCCGCTTGCGGGAGGAGCTAGGGGAGGGCGGTGGCGGCACGTCCGTGGCATGACCTCCCCCGACCCCTCCCGCAAGCGGGAGGGGAGAACGAGCGGCGCGCCTCCCGCGAGCGGGAGGGGAGATCAGGGTTTGGGCTTCGGTTCCGTCTTGGGCTTCAACTCCAGCGCCCGCGCGTACAGCGTCTTGCGATCGAGCCCGAGTTTCTTCGCCACTTCGCCCGCAGCTTGCCCGGTGGACAACCGCGTCAACGCCTCGACCAGTGCCGTATCGCCGTCCTCCTGGCTCGCCGGCGCAGCCTCGCCCGGTGGCGCGACGACGATCACGATCTCCCCGCGCGGCGGCGTCTCCGCATAGCGTGCGGCGAGAGTCGAGAGCGTGCCCGTCACGGCCTCCTCGAACTTCTTGGTGATCTCGCGCGTCACCGCCGCCTCGCGGTCGCCGAGTCCCTCGAGCAGCGCTGCCAGGCACGCGCCGAGCCGGGGACCCGATTCGTACATCACCAGCGTCGCGCGGATCGTCGCCACCTCGGCGATCGCTTCTGCCCGCGCATGCATCTTCGACGGCAGGAAGCCCACGAACAGGAAGCGGTCGGTCGGCAGCCCCGCCAGCGTCAGCGCCGCCACCGCCGCGCAGGGACCGGGGATCGTCACCACCAGATGCCCCGCCGCGCGCGCATCGCGGACCAGCTTGAACCCCGGATCGGAGATCAGCGGGGTGCCCGCATCCGACACCAATGCCACCGCCTCGGTCGCCATCCGCGCGATCAGGCCCGGGCGCACCCCCTCGGCATTGTGATCGTGATACGGCACCATCGGCGTCTTCGTGCCGACATGGCGGAGCAGCCCGGCGGTCACCCGGCTGTCCTCGACTGCGATGATATCGGCGTTGCGCAATATGTTGGCAGCCCTGGGCGACAGGTCGCCGAGATTGCCGATCGGGGTCGCGACGATGTAGAGGCCGGGATCGAGAAGAGTTTCAGGGTTCATGGGGATGGTCATGGCAGACGTAGCGACGATACGGCAACCGCGCGCATTGGGCCGATGGGTGGCGTTGGCCGCGGCATGCCTGTTGGGTGCGTGCCAGACGATCGTCCCGCGTGGCCCGGTCGAGCCGTCGCAGCAGCGCCCGACGACGCGCCCGGTCGATCAGCCGAACATCGGCGTCGAGACCGGTATCCCGCGCGATGCCGAGCGCAACCGGGTCGCGCTGCTCGTGCCGTTGTCGGGCAGCAACGCCGGCGTCGGCACGTCGATCGCCAACGCGACGATGCTCGCGCTGCTCGATACGCAGAACCAGCGCGTCCGGATCACCAACTACGATACCGCGACCGGCGCCGCGGCCGCCGCCCAGCGCGCGATCGCCGAGGGTGCGCAACTGATCCTCGGGCCGTTGCTGGCGGACGACGTCCGAGCCGTGGCGCCGATCGCGCGCGCCGCGGGCGTGCCGGTGCTGAGCTTCTCGAACGACCTGGGTGTCGCGGGCAACGGCGCGTATCTGATGGGCTATGTCCCGACCCAGTCGATCGCGCGCGTCGTCGATTTCGCAAAGGATCGCGGCGTCACTAACTTTGCCGGGCTCGTGCCCAACGGCCTGTACGGCGAGCGCGCGTCCACCGCGTTCCTCCGCGCGGTCGAGGGCGCGGGTGGGCAGGTCGTCTCGCTCCAGACCTATGGCCGTACCGCCGGCGGCGTGTCGGGCGCGGTGACGCGGCTCGCGGCGAAGGCACCGTACGACGCGGTGCTGATCGCCGACAGCGGGTCGAGCGCGGCATCGGCAGCGGCGCTGGTGAAGCGCGGCGGGGGCGCCTCGACGCGCATCCTGGGTACCGAACTCTGGAATTCGGATGCTGGGGTCGCGGCCAAGCCCGCGCTCAACGGCGCGTGGTATGCGAGCGTATCAGACACGCTGTACCGCCAATACGCCGCCAAATACCGCGCGCGCTTCGGAGCGGGGCCGTACCGCCTGTCGAGCCTCGGTTACGACTCGGTCCTGCTGACCGTTCGCATCGCCCGCGACTGGAAGCCTGGGACCGCGTTCCCGGTCGCGCGCCTGCGCGACAGTGACGGCTTTGCCGGCATCGACGGCGCGTTCCGCTTCGGCAAGGACAACGTCGCCGAGCGTGCGCTGGAGGTGAAGGAAATCCGCAGCGGCGCCACGACGGTGGTGTCGCCCGCGCCGGCCGGTTTCGGGAAGTAGGGTGTTCTCCCGCGAAGGCGGGAGCCCAGACTGGGCTCCCGCCTTCGCGGGAGAACAACCTTTACGCGGTTACGATCTCGGGCAGGATCGCGTCTAGGAGCAATGCGCCGGCTTCGGTGACTCGCAACCGGCCCGGCGTGTGCGCGATCAGGCCGAGGTCTTCGAGCCGCGCCACGGCCGCCAGATCGACCGGCACCACCCCGG
>JAYVRZ010000385.1:0-9837 GCA_043775965.1 Sphingomonas sp. | reverse complement strand
CGGTTGTGGAACACCGTCAGGACCTGTCCCGCGGTCGTGTTCGCGGCCATCACGCGCCGCGCGTCGGCGAGCGAGGTCGCGAACGGCTTGTCGACGAGGACGTGCTTGCCCGCCCGGAGCGCGGCGATCGCGTGGTCGGCGTGGAGCGCGTCGGGGCTGGAGACGACGACCAGGTCAATGCCCGGCTCGGCCAGGAGCGCCTCGACGCTCGGTACGACGCGCATGTCGGGCAGGTCGGCATGGACCTTGGCCGGATCGCGCGACACGACCGCGCGCAATGCCATGCCCGGCGTCGCGCGCGCATAGGGTGCATGGAAGGCGCGTCCGCCGAGGCCGTAGCCGATCAATCCGACCCCGATCGTCTCCATGGCTGTCCCTCCTGTCGTGCTTGCCGGGCTGTCGTTCAATACGTGTAGGCCAGCGTCGCGGTGCCGTTCGGCGGCAGAACCGGCGTCCAGGTCTGAACTCCGTCGATCCGCGGGAGCGGGGACGAGGCGGAGGCAAACGCCTCTTGCCCGGCGCCGCCGACCTGGACCTCCATGGTGACGGCGAACGGGTTGGCATTGGTTACCGTCACGATCGCGCGATGCGGCCGATCGGCGACTTGGCCGATCGAGACCTGCGGACTGGTTCCCGCGGACAGGCTGAAACGCTCGCCCTCCGCGGTGTCCTTGGCGTTGCCGAGCCCGACCAGGATAGTGTCCATGCCGCGTTCGGCATAGAGCGAGGTCGACCCGGCGGGCAGCGCCAAACCGAGCCCTGCGTCCTTGGCGTTGCGCATACGCAGTTCGATCCGGGCCGAATGCGCCGAGATCGCCTGGCCGGGGTACACATTGCCGCGGTAGACTCGCTCGAACGGGACCGCCGATCGGGCGAGCAACGCCACCTGCTTCTGCTGGTTCGCGGCGACGGTGACGTGGTGCGGCACGCGGTACAGCTTGAGGTCGCCAAGGTCTTCAGGCGGCGGCGGCGGAGCGGGAGGTGGCGGCGGTGGCGGTGGCGGAACGCCCATCATCTGTGGCATCACGCGTGATGCGGTGACGATAATATCGTCGTTTTCGCGGCGTCCGATCGTCTTCAGGTCCGACGTGGTCGTGCCGAGCGGATAGCAGGCGAGCCGCAGTGCCCTGGCGGCCGCCGCGAAAGCGCGGACCTCGCGACGTTCGAGCCGGCCCGCCACCGCCTGCACGTCGGCATCGGCGAAGGCCTGCGCATTGCCGTTCGCCAGCGTCATCCAGGCGAACAGGTCGAGCGAGCGGCCATCGGCGGCGATCGTCGCGACGTAGCTGGCGGACCAGTCGAACTCCGACGTCAAGTAGGACAGCGTGACGGTGGCTGTCGTGGCGCGGCGGCTGCGCGTCGTCACGCTGAGCGTCGGCTTGGCGGACAAGCCGGGCGGAACATCGGCGTAAAGTGGCTTCTCGGGGAGGCCCGAACAGCGCAGCGCCTCGATCCCTGTCGCGGTCCGCACGACCACGCCGCCCGCCGGGCCCGCGACGATCGTCGCGTCCTCCTCCTGCACCTTCCCGGTGGCACGGATCGTCCGCCTGAGCGTCACGTGACGACCGAGCGATCCGTCGATCAGCGACGCGGGCGACAACAGCCGGGCATCGCGGTTCTTTTCGACCGTGCCGCCGGGCAGGCCGGTGATCACCGCGCTCGCCGGCACGATCCCGCCGGCAACGCCCTCGAACCGCACGACCGCCTCGCCGGCGGGCAGCCGCACCGTCCGGGTCTCAGTGACCAGCGCGAACCCGCCGAGATAGCGCAGCGTCACGGCCTGCCCGCGCTGGCGGTACGAGTTGCGATAGACGGTGACCGAGGTCCTGCGGGGCGGGGAGGCGATGACGGATCTGGACGACGGGGCCGACGACGGAAGTTGGGATGGCGCCGACGTCGCCGGCACCGCGATCAGCAGCGCGGCGGTACTCAGGACGGCGGTATTCATGCGGGCGGGATTTATGCTGGCGGGGAGGCGCATCAATAGCGCGTATCGAACGTCGCGGTGACCACGGCCTTGCCGTTCGCGGGGACCGTCACGTGCCACAGGACGCTGTTCGAATCCTGCCGCTCGCTCTTCTGGCTTTCGGTCTGGACCCGGGTGTCGGTCCACGACCAGTCCAGTCCCGCCTGGATCAGGTCGATGACGACCGGCTTCGCGCGCGCATTCGTCAGCGTGTAGCGCATCGCCGAGCGCCAGCGAGCTGGACTGAGCTCCGTGCGCGACTCCACGACCGGCAGCACCTTGACGTCGAACGCGTCGCCGGTCCGCAGGCTGATGTCGGAACCCTGCGGCGTGTGCTCGATGCGGTTCTCACCGGTAAACTGCGGCTGGCCGCGCTGGTCCCGGACATAGACGCGGACCGTGCCGGCGGGCAGCGCGTCGCCCATGCCGCCTGCCGCCGAATTGGCGAAGCGCAGCATGCTGCCGGCACTTTGCGGCTCGGTCTTGGTCCCCAGCCAGCCGTTGCGATATTCATATCCCGAACTCGCCTTGGCGCCCTTCACGTCGAGAAAGCTGACCTGCTTGGTCTGCTTGTCGGCGATCGTCGTGCGCTCCTTCAGCGGGTAGAGGTAGAAATCGCCGAGCTGTTCGCGGTTCGCGGTTTCGGTACCCGCCTGCCGCATCGGGCCGCGCCGACGCGGGGAGCGATAGCTACCATCGCCGTCGTCATCGCCGTTTGCCGATCCGACTTCCCCTGCCACCAGCAAGGTCCGGGCGTTCTCGAACGTCGTACCGGTCGCGTTGCGCAGCGTGACCCAACCCTGGACGTCGTTCGTGTCGCTCGCCTGGTCGAACAGCGTGACGTAATCCGCCTGCCAGCCAAACCCGCGCGTCAGGTACGACAAGGTCGCGGGTCGCTTGCCGGAGCGGGTACTGGCGAGCGTGACGGACAAGGTCGGGCGCGCACGCAGCGACGGCGGGATCTTGTCGAAGATCGCGCGGACGGGCAGGCCGTCGTCGCGAAGCACCTCGATATGGTCGCCGATCTGCAGCACCACGCCGCCGTTGACCGCAAGCACTTTGGCGCGCTCGCGGGTCTCGACGCCGGTGGCCGGATTGGTGCGGACCAGGGTGATCGTCTCGCCGACCGCCTTCTCCATCAGGCTGGACGGGGTCAGCAGGTCGTAATCGAAATTCTGTTCGACGACCGTCGTGTCGGGCGCGCCGAGCGAGACGGTTTCGGGCCGGATCGTCGCGCTGACGTCGGGGAAGGACTGGCGCGTCGGGCCCGCGGGCAGGTCGAGCTGGCGCACGTCCTGCACCAGCGCCACGTCGTTGGTGTAGATCGTGACCGACACGTCGCCCTGCGCCGAACGAGCGACCGGATCCGACTGCGCCGAGGCCGACGCCGATCCGACCAGCAACAGCCCGGCGATACCCGCTTTCATCATGTCCATCCCCCCGTTTGACCGCAGCATGGCGGAGCGGGCGTGGGAGAACAAGGTGAAGCAGCCCCCGCCAAGCAACGTCATGGCGCAGGACGGAGGCAATCACGGTCTCGACCGGCGCAGCGGCAAGCGCCGATCGACGGTCGGCACGGAAGCGCGCGCTCGCGTCGCGCCTGCCCCGGTCACAGCGTGTCGAGGATGCCGCCATCGACGCGCATCGCCGCTCCGGTGGTCGCCGATGCGAGCGGCGAGGCGAGATAGACGACCAGGTTCGCAACCTCCTCTACGGTTGCGGCGCGGCGGATGAGCGAGCCCGAGCGATGTTCCTGGACAAAGGCTGCAGCGACGTCCTCGATCGGCTTGCCGGTGCGGGCGCGTTCGGGCTCCAGCATCGCCTCGACGCCTTCGGACAGGGTCGGTCCGGGCAGCACCGAGTTCACCGTCACGCCGGTGCCTGCCATCCGCTTGGCGAGCCCGCGGGCAAGCGCGATGTCGGCGGTCTTGCTGACGCCGTAGTGGATCATCTCGACCGGGATATTCAGCCCGGACTCGGACGCGAGCAACAGGAAGCGGCCCCAGCCTTTCGCCGCCATGCCCGGCAGATAGGCCCGCGCGAGGCGGACGCCGGCCATGACGTTGATCTGCCAGTGCCGGTCCCAGGTCGCGTCGTCGACGTCGAAGAAGTCGGCGGGCTGGAAGATGCCGAGATTGCTGACGACGATGTCGGCATGCGGCTCGGCGGCGACCAGCGCGTCATGTCCTTCGGCATTGCCCAGGTCGGCCGCGACGCCGCGCGCGGTGCCGCCGATCCGCGCGACCGCGGCGTCGACCTTGGCCTGGGTGCGGCCATTGACGATGACCGTCGCGCCCGCGCGCGCAAGCCCCTGGGCGATGCCGAAGCCGATCCCTTCGGTGGAGCCGGTGACGAGTGCGGTCTTGCCGCTGAGATCGATGTTCATGGTGTAAGTATCCTGTTGGTCGAGAGAGGAAGCGCATCGCCGGAGCTTTGTTTCCCCAGATAGGGTTTTGGGTTCGGGGGAGGCGCTCGGACGTCAGGCCGGAGTCGGTTCTGGTCGCCGGATCGCGGCAAACGCGATGGCGATCGCGGCGAGGGGGAACAGCGCCGCGGTCCAGGTGATCGCGCCGAGGCCGATCCGGGCCAGGGCGACGCCGCCGATCCAGGCGCCGATCGCGTTGCCGAGGTTGAACGCGGCGATGTTGACGCTGGACGCGAGGCTCTCGCCCGCACCGCGCGCGTTCGACATCACCCAGAGTTGCAGCGGCGCGACCGTCGCGAACGCCGCGAACCCGAGCGCCGCGACGCCGACCAGCGCGCCGGCTTTGGTCGCCAGCAACGGTCCCATCACGAGCAGAACGACGAGCAACGCGGTCAGGCTGGCGAACACCGAGGGGACCAGCGCGCGATCCGCGACCCGGCCGCCGGTCAGGTTGCCGAGCACCAGCCCGGCGCCGAACAGCAGCAGGATCGGCGAGATCGCGCTGGCGGCAAAGCCCGACCGCGCGATCAGCAGCGGCGCGATATAGGTGAAGACCGCGAACACGCCTGCATAGCCGAGCACGGTAGTCGCCAGGCCGAGCAGCACCGGGCGCCGGCCCAGTACGCGCAGGTCGCGCCGCCAGTCGGTCGCGGCGGGCGCCTCTCGGTCGGCCGGTACCGCGCCGGCGATCACCGCGAAGGCGACGACGCCGATCACCGACACTGCCCAGAAGGTCGCGCGCCATCCGGCCTGTTGCCCGAGCCACGTCCCCATCGGCACGCCGAGGATGTTGGCGACGGTCAGGCCGGTGAACATGATCGCGATCGCCGAAGCCTTGCGTTCGGGTGGCACCAATTGCGTCGCGACCACCGAGCCGACGCCGAAGAAGGTGCCGTGCGCGAGTGCCGCGACGACCCGTGCCGCCATCAGCAGGCCGTAGCTCGGGGCGACGGCACAGGCGATGTTGCCGACCACGAAGATCGCCATCAGCGCGAGCAACACCCGTTTGCGCGGCCACCGCGCGGTCGCCACGGTCAGGATAGGCGCGCCGACGACGACGCCGAGCGCATAGCCCGAGATCAGCAGTCCGGCGGCGCTGGTCGAGACATGAAGGTCGGTGCCGACATCGAGCAGCAACCCCATGATGACGAATTCGGTAACGCCGATACCAAAGGCACCGGCGGTGAGCGCGAGCAACGCGAGTGGCGGACGGGAGCGTGTCATGGCGCAGATATGGCATGTGGCCCAGCGATGAATTAGATGGAGTGCCGGAACATCATCTGTGAATTCGGGGAACGATCATGGCCAAGGAGCCGAACCGCGCGGCGGAAATGGCGGTCTTCGTTCGGGTCGTGGAAGCGGGCGATTTTTCCGGAGCGGCGCGCGCGCTGGGGCTGAGCCCATCGGCGGTCAGCAAGCTGGTCGCGCGGCTTGAGGCGCGGCTCGGGACGCGGTTGCTCCGGCGCTCGACCCGGCGACTGGCGTTGACCGCCGAGGGCGAGGCGTTCCTCGCGAGAGCGGTCGCCATCCTGGCCGACATCGACGCGGCCGAGCGCGAGGCCGGAGGCGCGCGGTTGCCCGCGGGTCGCGTGCGGATCGCCAGCAGCGCCTCCTATGTCGCGCACGTGCTCGCGCCGCTGCTGCCCGATTTCCTCGCGCGGTATCCCGAGATCGGCATCGACATCGTGCAGAGCGATGCGATCGGCGATCTCGTCGCGGATCGCATCGACGTCGCGATCCGCGCGGGGCCGTTGGTCGATTCCGGGCTGATCGCGCGGCCGCTCGGCGAGACGCCGCTGATCGTGGTCGCGGCGCCAGCCTGGATCGCGCGCTATGGGATGCCGTCCTCTGCGCAAGACTTGGCGGCGCAGGATCGGCTGGGCTTTTCGTATCCGCGTGCTGCCGGACACTGGTTGCGCCCATCGCGGCAGGATGCCGACCGGGTGCAGCTGAACGACGGCGAAGCCATACGCCACCTCGCGCTTGCCGGCGTCGCGCCCGCGCGGCTGGCGGGCTTCACGATCCACGACGACCTTGCCACCGGCAAGCTCGTACGGCTGCTGCCGGACCTGCCAGTACTCAACGAGGCCTTTCACGCGATCTATGTCGGCCGCTCCGACGCCTTGCCACAGCGCGTGCAGGTGCTGCTCGACGACCTGACCTTGCGCGGGAAGGTAGACGTGAAAAATACGACCCTGCTTGTAAATGGTCCCGGGCAGGCGATCGTTTAGAGCTTGGTCGACACGCCCGGGGGGTATGAGAGCATGACGGCCTATTGGGCAGCGACGACTGCGATCCTGCCGATGCCGACGATGGTCGAGGCCCGGTCGGCCGTGCCGACGTGATCGGCAAGTCGTTCGATGTGGCCGAGAACTTCAACGCCCAGCTTCAAGGTCGATAATGTTTTCGACCATGACCCGGAGCCGTCGCTGCAGACCAGCACCGCGGTAGGCATCAACCCGGCTGTGTACGACATCCTTGGCCGTACCTTCCGCATCGGTGCGCTGTATAGTTTCTAGGCATGACCTGCGTGGCACTCGGTCGGGGGCCGGGGTGCTGTTCCGTTATGCGTCAGCGTCACCGCTGCCTCGGCTCTTCGTTTCGGGCATGGCGACGAGATACAGGCCCAGCCCCGCGCCGGCGATCGCCGCCAAGGTCAGGAAGCTGGTCGTATAGCCTGCCCAGACGATGATCGACCCGGCCAGTGTCGCCGACAGCGCTGCGCCCAGACCCTGCACGCTTGCCACCGCACCCTGGCTGACGTTGAACCGGCCGGAGCCCTTGGTCAGGTCGGCGATAACGACCGGGAACAGGGCCCCGAAAATGCCGGCGCCGACGCCGTCGAGTGCCTGCACGCCGACCAGCCACCACGGGTCGTTCGAGACCGTGTACAGCGCACCGCGCGCCGCCAGGAACGCGAAGGCGACGAGGAACAGCGGCTTGGTGCCCCATTTATCGGTATTGCGGCCGACGACGATCGCGACCGGCACCATCACGAGTTGCGCGGCGACGATGCAGGCCGCCGCCAGCGAGGTCGCCTGGTCCTTGCCCACCGTGCGCGCGAGCAACTGGCTGACCGATGTCAGCATCGCCGCGTTGGCGAGGTGGAACAGGAACGCGGCGATCGCGAAGATCATCAGCGACCGGTTCTCGATCACCGTTTTCCAGCCGCTGGGTTCCTCGCACCCTTTCTCGGGTTCGCAGTCCAGCCCGCGGGCGACTGCATTGTCGATCGCGCCATTGTCGATCTGCGAGGCGGTGACGATGCTGGCAACCGTCAGCCCGCCCATCAACCAGAACACGACGACCGGCCCGAACTTCCACGCGAGCACACCCGCCAGCGCGGCCGACACCGCGTTGCCGGCATGATTGAACGCTTCGTTGCGGCCAACGCGCTTGGCGAACAGTTTGGGTCCAACCAGGCCAAGCGTGATCGCCGAGATCGCCGGGGCAAAGACGGCGCCTGCCACTGCCGCGATCGACTGGGTGACGGCGACCGCGGTGAACCCCGAGACGATCGGCAGCGAGATGCTGCTGAGCGTGACCAGCAGCGCCGCGATCATCACGATCCTCGGCTTGTTGCCACTGCGATCGATCAGACTGCCGGCGGGTGTCTGCGAGACGAGGCCGACGATCCCCGCGATCGTGAGGATGACCCCGACCGTCGCCTCGTTCCAGCCATGCGCAGGTCCCCGTACGGCGACGAGGTAGATCGCCAGATACGGCCCAAGGCCATCGCGGACGTCCGCCAGAAAGAAGTTGAGCGCATCAAGCGTCCGGTTGCCCGTCGGTGCCTTCGAGGCCATGGAATATTTCCTGCGCATTGGGTTACGGACCGACCGATAAAGTCGCAGCGATCGGCAAAGTTTCGGGCGGCCGAAAATATAGCCGGCCGCAAGATTTTCTCATGGTTTCAAATGCTAAACCGAAACTGAACGAGACCGTTATGCTGAAAACTATGACGGGGATGCTACGGAACTCGGACGGTTCGCCTGCGCTTTGAGCGCGGCCAGGCCATTGTCTTTGCCGATTGCACCATGCGGAAACCAATCACCCGATGCTTCCAGAACTCTTTGCCAGGTACGCGATATGGGCGATCTGCCTCGCCGCCACGGCGGGCGTGATCGCCAGGCCGTTCAAACTGGCCGAAGCGGTCTGGGCGGTGGCGGGGGCGGCGCTCTTGCTCGTGCTGGGGCTGATGTCGCCGGTCGCGGCATGGCACGCGGTACTGAAGGGCGGGGACGTCTATCTGTTCCTGATCGGCATGATGCTGCTGTCCGAAGCGGCGCGCGCGGAGGGGCTGTTCGACTGGATCGCAGGCCATGCGGTCATGATGGCGAAGGGATCGACCAGCCGATTGTTCGCGCTCGTCTTCGGAGTCGGCATCGTCGTGACGACCTTCCTGTCGAACGATGCGACCGCGGTCGTGCTCACGCCGGCGGTCTATGCCGCGGCGAAGAAGGCGAAGGCGGATCCGCTGCCCATGCTGTTCGCCTGCGCCTTGATCGCCAACGCCGCCAGCTTCGTGCTGCCGATCTCGAACCCTGCCAACCTGGTGTTGTATGGCGGTGAGATGCCCTCGCTGTGGGACTGGATGGCATCGTTCGCGCTGCCGTCCGTGCTGTCGATCGTCGTAACGTTCGGCGCGCTGCGCTGGGTCGAACGCGGGCGCCTGGCGGGACGATGCGAGACGTTGGTCGAGATCGGCCACTTGTCGCGCGGCGGGATCACGGCGCTAGGCGGGATCGTCGCGACCGCAATCGTCCTGATCGCGGCGTCGGCGAGCAGCCTCGATCTCGGACTGCCGACCGCGCTCGCCGGGATCGCGACGATGATCGCGGTCTGCATCGGTGGCCGCAAGCCTCCGTTCGCAGCACTCCGTTCGGTATCCTGGGCCGTGCTGCCGTTGGTCGCGGGGTTGTTCGTGCTGGTCGAGGCGCTGGCGAGCACCGGAGTCATCGGCATGCTCGGGCGTTGGCTGGCGTACAGTGCTGCCGGCTCACCCGTGTCGACTGCAGGTGTTGCGGGCACGATTCTCGCGTTCGGATCCAACCTGATGAACAATTTGCCGGCGGGGCTGATCGCGAGCACGACGCTTCAGCAGGCGCACGTTCCGCAGATCGTCACCGACGGCTTGCTGATCGGTGTCGACCTGGGCCCGAACCTGTCGATTACGGGATCGCTGGCGACGATATTATGGCTCACCGCGATCCGTCGCGAAGGCGAGGACGTCGGCTTTTGGCGGTTCCTGAAAGTCGGCGCAGTCGTGATGCCGCCCGCCTTGGTAGCGGCACTTGGTGCGCGGTTGCTGATCGGCTGAGCGGTGAAATAGCCGGCCCAGCCGATCGTGCGCGCTCAATGATTGTCGCGTGGTAGTCCCATGGTTTGTGCGATGCGCTGGTATTTCTCGGCGCCTTCGAGGATGGCGCCGGTTTCCATCTGGCCG
>JAYVRZ010000384.1:0-18381 GCA_043775965.1 Sphingomonas sp. | reverse complement strand
CAGGCTTCAAGCTGCCGTTCTGAACGGTTTCCGAATTAAAGCCTCCCCCCTACTAAATTGTTTCCCCGCGAAGGCGGGGACCCAGACTGGGCTCCCGCCTTCGCGGGAGAACAAGCGGCACAGGGTCGAGCTTTAACCAGACTCCCCCCCGGCGAAGGCCGGGGTCCAGTTGGGAAACGTAGATAATGGAGCGTGACGCTCTGTTACAACAACCTTCCGAACTGGGCCCCGGCCTCCGCCGGGGTGGAAGCAGCCGCGAGCTCAGCGACTTATCTGAAACTCACCGTAGACAGCTATCCAACCCATCATTCCGCACCACCGAAACCCGTCGCGACAGCGTATTCCCATGCCGCCGAACAAAGCCATGCGGATCGATCGCCGCGCGCTTCTTCGGCAACGGCAGCACGGCCGCGATCCGCCCCGCCTCGGTCGGCGACAGATGCGACGCGTCGTGATTGAAATACCGGATCGCCCCGGCATTCGCGCCGTACGTTCCGATCCCGGTCTCGGCGATGTTGAGATACACCTCCATGATCCGCCGCTTCGGCCACAGCGTCTCGATCAAGACCGTGAAATACGCCTCGAACGCCTTCCGCACATAGCCGCCGCCCTGGAACAGGAACGCGTTCTTCGCGGTCTGCTGGCTGATCGTCGAGCCACCGCGAATGCGTCCGCCCTGCGCATTGCGCGCCGCCGCCCCCGCCATCGCCTTGAAATCGAACCCATGATGCGAGCAGAACCGTGAATCCTCACCGGCGATGGCGGCGCGCGGCATATCCGGGTCCATCTCCGACAAGGGCATCCAGTCCTTCGTGATGGTATGCCCAGACAAAAGATCGCCCATCATCGTCCAGGTGAACGGCACCGGCACGAACCGGTAGATCCCGACCCAGGCGACCGTGACCAGCACGAAGACGAAGACGATTTTGGCGAGGATGCGGATAAGGCCCATCGCCGCTCCTTATGCGATCGTCGCGGCCTCGCCAATGACCGCGCGGGCTGCGGCAACCCCCGTCTCGTACGCACCATGCGCGGTGGAGAAGTCGAACGGGTGGCATGCTTCGCCCGCGAAATATATCCGGCCGTCGACCGTCGCAGCGAGGACTGCCCGTTGCCCGGCCCGACCGACCCGGGCGTGGCTGTAGCTGCCACCGATATGCGGCACGTGCCGCCACCGCGTCGCGATCAGCGGCGTGAGCCGCTTGCGCCAGTCGCCGCCGAGCAACCCGACGAGTTCGTCGATCGCGAACTGCGCAGCGTCGCCGTCCTCCAGCATCTCCGCACAATCGCCGCCGAAGAAGCTCTCGACGATCGGCCAGCCGAACGGCGAAAGCCGGTGGCTAGCGGTACAGGCGCTGTACGGATTGCCGACCAGATGCGCGTTGGTCGGCCATTCGGGGCGGTCGACGTGAAGGAACACCTTGTCGGCGAGCCCGAGCGGGAGGTCGGCGGCTGCGGCATGCTTGTCGGGGAGCGGCGGGTCGAAGACGATCTGTGACGTGGCGAGGACGGTCGTGGGAACGCAGACGATCACATGGTCGGCTTCGATCGTGCCGGCCCAAGTGTCCAGCTTGAGCCGAACGCCGCTGTGGTCGATCCGCGTTACTGGGGTGGAAAGGCGGACGGGGAGGCCGGCGGCATGGCTGGCGACTAGCGTGCCGTAACCTTCCTCGACCGACCAATTATCGTCGGTGGCGGCATTTTCGTAGGCGGCCCAGTCGTGGAGCGAAACTCGGGACAAATTCGCGCCATTGGCGTAGCCGGATATCGCATCGATCTTCGGGCGCCACGGGTCGTCGGAGGCGATGAAGTCGGAGAGCGGCCGATCGGGGCCATCAAGGCCGGCTAGCGCTCGCTCGTTCCAGTCCTGATAGGCGGTGGAGGAGGCGTCCTGTTCGCCCGGCGGGAAGCCGAGATCGCGCCACTGTGTGCGCCAGTTCGCGTCCGAACGGTCGACGGTGAAGCCGGTCAACTCCGCGATGCTCGTCCACGGATTGCGCTGGGCTGAGTGCAGCCAGCCGCAACCGGCGTCCACATGTTTCCCCACGAAGGCTGGGACCCAGCCCGGGCTCCCACCTTCGCAGGAGAACAAATCTTCTAGGGAAAGGCTATGGGCTCTGCCGCCCAAGCGATCACTCGCTTCGACGAGTAATACGTCACGACCCGAGTCATGCAGCACTCTCGTCGCAGCAATACCGGCCGCACCGCCGCCTATGACGACGGTGCGCGCCAAGTTACGCCGCCAACAGGCGCTTCTCGCCGGCAATCCGCATCATGCCCTTTTGCAGCTTCTCGAACGCACGCACTTCGATCTGCCGCACCCGCTCGCGGGACACGCCGTAGACCTGCGACAATTCCTCGAGCGTCTTCGGATCGTCGGTCAAGCGCCGCTCGGTCAGGATATGCTGCTCACGCTCGTTGAGGTCGTCCATGGCGGATACCAGCATCGAGTGACGCACATCGGCTTCTTGCGCGTCGGCGACGATCTTGTCCTGCAATGGTGCATCGTCCTGCAGCCAATCCTGCCACTGGCCTTCGCCGTCCTCGCGCATCGGCACGTTGAGTGACGTGTCGCCACCCATCGCCATGCGGCGGTTCATGCTGACGACATCGGTCTCGGCCACACCGAGATCGGTCGCGATCTTCGTGACGTGCTCGGGACGCAGATCGCCGTCCTCGAACGCATCGAGGCGACTTTTCATCCGGCGCAGGTTAAAGAACAGCTTCTTCTGCGCCGCCGTCGTGCCCATCTTCACGAGGCTCCACGACCGCAGGATGTATTCCTGGATCGACGCTCGGATCCACCACATTGCGTAGGTCGCAAGACGGAAGCCACGCTCGGGCTCGAACTTCTTCACACCCTGCATGAGGCCGATATTGCCTTCGGAGATCAGCTCGGACGTCGGCAGGCCGTAGCCGCGATAGCCCATGGCGATTTTCGCCACGAGACGCAGATGCGACGTCACCAGCTGCGCAGCGGCATCGGTATCGCCATGCTCCTGGAAGCGCTTGGCGAGCATATATTCCTGCTCGGGCTTCAACAGCGGGAATTTCTTGATCTCGGAGAGATAGCGATTGAGACCCGCCTCGCTACCGAGCGCAGGTATCGTCGCTGGAACGTTGGAACGGGCTGCCATGGTCGTAATCCCTTTCTGCTGATCCCGATTGCCGCGCTGCGGCACGGGATCGATTATCTATACGTGAAGCTGCGTGAACAGTTCCTGCATGTCAGCCGGCATTTCGCTTTCGAACGCCAAAGCGATGCATTTCACCGGATGGATGAACCCCAGATGCGCCGCGTGCAAGGCCTGCCTATGGAAACCGAGCGTTTCGAGCAGCGACTTCTGAGCTTGCTTTGTTCTACCATAGACAGGGTCGCCCAACAAGGCGTGGCCGATCGACGCCATGTGCACGCGCACCTGATGCGTCCGCCCCGTCTCCAGTCGGCATTCGATCAATGCTGCATCGCGGAGCGTCTCGATCGTCGAAAAATGCGTCACCGCGCGCTTGCCGCCCTCGACGATCGCGATCTTCTTGCGGTTCTGGGTGCTGCGCGCGAGCGGCGCGTCGACCTTGCCGCTCGGCGGGCGCGGAATGCCGCCGACGATCGCCTTGTAGCGGCGGTCGATGCTGTGGTCGTGGAACTGCTTCGCCAAGCCTTCGTGCGCGCGATCGGTCTTGGCGGCGATCATCAGACCCGACGTGTCCTTGTCGATCCGGTGGACGATGCCAGGCCGCGCGACGCCCCCGATGCCCGACAGATTGCCGGCGCAGTGGTGGAGCAGCGCATTGACGAGCGTACCGTCGAAATTCCCCGCGGCGGGGTGGACGACAAGCCCGGCTGGCTTGTCGATGACGATCAGCTCGTCGTCCTCGTAGGCGACGACGAGCGGAATATCCTGCGCTTCGTTATGCAGCGGCGTCGGCGGCGGGATCGCAACCGAGAATACCTGGCCTGCAACAGTCTTCTTGGCGGAATCACGCCATTCGCGGCCCTGGAGCGTCACCTGACCCGCGGCGATCAGGCCCTTCAACCGTTCTCGCGACATGTCGGACAGCACTTCGGCCAGCGCGCGGTCGAGCCTCCAGCCATCGGTGGCCGGCGTGATCGATGCTTCGACGATGGAAACCCCCCGGTCCATGTCGTAGCGATGTGGCGATGAGCGTAACGATTTCAAGCGAATTACTGGCGGAACTCGTCGCAGCGGCGGACGCGTCGCCGGATGCGGAGATTTGCGGGCTGTTGCTTGGGGCCGGAAAGCGGATCGACGTGGCCGAAGCGTGTGCGAACGTCGCGGCCAACCCGGCGCGGGCGTTCGAGATCGATCCGGTCGCGTTGTTCGCCGCGCATCGCCGGGCGAGGGGCGGGGGGCTTGCGGTGATCGGGCATTATCATTCGCACCCGTCGGGCTCGCCGGTCCCGTCGCCTCGCGATGCGGCGCAGGCGATGGGGGACGGCGCGGTTTGGATTATCCTGGGTAGCGGCGTGGCGCGCGCCTGGCGGTCGGAGGAGGCGGGGGCGTTCGTCGAGGAACCGATCGAGCGTATCGAAGATACCTCCACCCCGGCGAAGGCAGGGACCCAACTGGGAAGGTCGGAGTAATGGAGCGCCGCGTTCAGGCGGCAACGTTCCTCGATTGGGTCCCGGCCTTCGCCGGAGTGGGTATATTGCAGCAGCCTACCTGGCGCCGCGTATCCTCGATCCTAACCACCCTTGCGCGCCAGCCGCACCCCGGCCAGAAGGCACTCAAGAATGAGGGGATTTTCATGACGGTCAGCCCGGTCGATTTTGCGAGCCTGCTCTGTTCGCGCCTGTGCCACGACCTGCTTTCGCCGGTGGGTGCGCTCAACAACGGGTTGGAATTGCTCGCCGACGAGACCGATCCGGCGATGCGCGAGCGCGTGATGCAGTTGCTGGCCGACAGCGCGCGTGCGTCCGCCAGCAAGCTGAAATTCTTCCGTCTCGCCTTCGGCGCGGCGGGTGGTTTTGGCGAACTGGTCGATACGCACGAGGCGCAGAACGCGATCGAGGGGCTGGTCGCCGAGAACAAGCGGATCAATTTCGTCTGGGCGGTCGAGGCGCCCGCAATGTCCAAGTCCGCGGTCAAGGTCCTGCTCAATCTCGTCCTGATCGCGACCGAATCACTGGTCCGCGGTGGCACGATGGAGGTCGGCGGCGAGGATAATGACGGTCATCTGGAAATCGTCGTGAAGATCGAGGGGGCACGGATCGTGCTCGATCCCGAGATACGGCGGACGCTGGTGGAGGGCGAAGGTGTGCACAACGTCACCCCGCGCGCGGCGGCCGCCTATATGATCAACACGCTGGTCACCGACGCGGGCGGCACCGTCATCGTGTCCGAACCCACCGATGGCATCATGATCTTCGGCGCGGTGTTCAACGCGCGTTGAGGACGGTCCACTGCGGATTCGATGTAACGCGCTAAGCTAACGCGGCCTTAACCTCCGCCATGCATGACGGTGCCTCGAACGCGGGGCTCGCATGGACGATCTGTTGGAGGAATTCATTGCCGAGACGCGCGAAACGCTGGAGGCGATCTCCGGCGAGATCGTCGCTTGGGAAGCCGCGCCCGCCGACAGCGCCCGCCTGGATGCGATCTTTCGCTTCGTCCACACCGTCAAGGGAAGCTGCGGCTTCCTCGATCTGCCGAGGTTGGCGCGGCTGAGCCATGCTGCCGAGGACGTGCTGGCCGCGGTCCGCGACGGCAAGCGTACGCCCGATACTGCCCTCGTCGACGCGGTCCTCGGTATCGTCGACCGGATCTCCGCGATCGTCGAAGCGATCGATGCCGGCTTCGCCCTCGATGACTCGGGCGAGGACGAACTGATCGCCGCGCTCGCCCCCGATGCACAGCCCAAGGCCCCCGTCGCGGCATCGTCCGCCAGCCGCAGCGCCAGTCGCAGCGTCCGGCTCAACGTCGACCTCCTCGATCACATGATGAGCGGCATGTCGGAAATGGTGCTTGCCCGCAACGAGCTCGCCCGGCAGTTGCGCGACAGCGTTGTCGATCCAAAGGTCGAGGCCGCGCTCGAACGCCTGTCGCTGACCGTCGCCGACATGCGCGACACCGTCACGCGCACCCGCATGCAGAAGGTCGACGCGCTGTTTTCGGCCCTGCCGCGGATGGTGCGCGATACCAGCGCCGAGCTGTGCAAGGCGGTGAACCTCGTGATCGAAGGTGCCGACGTCGAGCTCGATCGCGAGATGATCGAGATGATGCGCGATCCGCTCGTCCACATCATCCGCAACGCGATCGACCACGGGATCGAGACGCCGATGGAGCGCCGTCTGGCGGGCAAGCCCGAGACCGGGCGGCTGGTCGTGTCGGCGCGGCAGTCGGGGAACCAGATCCTGATCGAGATCGCCGACGACGGTAAGGGTATCGACGTCGCGCGCGTCGTCGCCAAGGCCGCCGAGATGAAGCTGCACAGCCAGTCCGAGCTGGCGGCGATGAGCGAGGCGGCCAGGCTCGACCTGATCTTCGCGCCCGGCCTGTCCAGCCGCGACACGGTCACCGCGACGTCGGGCCGCGGCGTCGGCATGGACGTGGTCCGCGCCAATATCGAACAGATCGGCGGCCGCATCGTGCTGACCAACGATCCGGGCCGCGGCCTGCTGATCGTCGTGCACGTGCCGCTGACGCTGTCGATCCTCTCGACGATCGTCGTCGGCGTCGGTACGCAGCGGTTCGCGTTGCCTAGACAGGCGATCGAGGAGATCGTCATGGTCCGCGGCGATCAGGTGCGGATCGATGCGATCGGCGACGCGACGACCGCGACGGTGCGCGGACGACGCATGCCGCTGGTCTCGCTCGCGCAGTTGTTCAAACTCGGCGCGGATACGCCGCCGACGCTGGTGATCGTGTCGACCCGCGAAGGCGATTACGCGCTCGGTGTCGATAGCGTGCTCGATGCCGAGGAACTCGTGGTCAAGCCGGCCTCGCCCGCGGTGATGGCGACCGGCGTCTATGCCGGAAAGACGTTGCCCGACAACGGCTTGCCGATGCTCCTTCTCGACGCGTCGGGCATCGCCGCGGTCGCGGGACTGCGTTTCGCCCCGATTTCGTCTGGACAGGTGGCAATCGTCGAAGAGGTCGTGCCGGGCGTGCCGGCGTTGCTGTTCGACGATCTGGACGGCCAACGCCGTGCCATCGCGCTCGCGGTGATCGACCGCGTCGAGCCCGTGCCGACCGCCGCTATCCGCTGGTCGGCAGGGGCGATGCGGCTGTCGATCAGCGACCAGATCATCCCGCTGCACGCGGTCGGCGAGTTCGGCGATCGCACCGAAGTCGCCGTGCTGCGGCTGACCGACGGCGAGAGCGAGATGGCCTATGCGATCGCGGAGGCGATCGAGATCGTCGAGCTGCCGGCCGAGATCGCGCCGGCACGGGGGGCGGGTTCGATCGCCGGCGTCGTGCTGATCGCGGGCGAACAGGTCGAACTGGTCGACCCGCATGCATTGTTCGCGAGCCAGCCGGTGACGATCGCGTCGCCGCCGGTCTGCCTGTTGCAGGTCGATGGCTCGGGCTGGATGGAAACCTTCCTGAAGCCCGCGCTGGAGGCGTCCGGCTATCGTTGCGTCACGACGCTCGGCAAGGGCGAGACCGCAGCGGTCGCGCTGGCGATGGAGGATGCACCGGTTCGCGAGACGCTGGCGCCGGTCGTGACGCTGCGACGCTCGCGCAGTGCCGACGGCGACGACGATGCCAGCATCTACCGCTATGACCGGCCCGCGCTGATCGCCGCGCTGGCAGCACGGAGGGTGTCATGACCGACCTGTTCCTGGTGGCGCATATCGCAGGACGAGGCGTCGCGATCGCCGCGAGCCAGGTCGATTCGGTCGTCGACATCGGCGAGATCGTCGCGGTCCCCCGCGCCGACGCGTTCGTCCGCGGGCTGGCGGCGCTGCGCAGCCGGGTCGTCACCGTGATCGACACCGGCACCGCGCTTGGCCTCGCGCCGACCCCGGATACCGTTCGCCGCGCGGTGATCACGCTGGTCGAGGGGCATCACTATGCGATCCTGGTCGATTCGGTCGAAGACGTGGCGCCGTTCGCGCGGCTGCCGCTGTCGTCGGGCTTGGCGCTGCACCGCGGCTGGGCGGTGGCCGGGACCGGCATCGTCGAGCGCGACGGCGAACCGTTGCTGATCCTCGATCTCGCCGCGGTGATCCCCGTGGCGACGCTTGCGGCTTGAGGTGCTGGCCCGATTGGCCACGCCGATATTTTTTGGCGCTTAACCCGGTGCTTACGCTTTGTCGGCTAGACCGGTTCCACGATTTCCCCCCGGAAGGCTTTTCATGAAGACCTGTCTCGTCGTCGATGATTCGAAGGTGATCCGCAAGGTTGCGCGTCACATCCTGGAGACGCTCGACTTCACCGTCACCGAAGCCTGTGACGGCCGCGAGGCGCTGGCATCCTGCATGGCGTCGATCCCCGACGTGATCCTGCTCGACTGGAACATGCCGGTGATGAGCGGGATGGATTTCCTGCGCGCGCTGCGCGAGGCGGACGTGCCGCGCCGGCCCAAGGTCGTGTTCTGCACTACCGAGAACGGCATGGCCTATATCCGTGCGGCGATCGAAGCGGGCGCGGACGAATATGTGATGAAGCCGTTCGATCGCGATACGCTCGAATCGAAGCTCCAGATCGTCGGCATGGCCTGATCCGGCCGGAATCGTGGCGAGCCGCTCCCCTCCCTTCTTGATGACGCCGCCGCGGTCTCGCGAGGCCGACCGCGATATCGCCGATACGGCCCGCGTGCTGATCGTCGATGATTCGGTGGTGGCGCGCGCGGTGATCGCCCGGTTGATCGACGCGAGCGACCGGTTCTCGGTGGTCGGCGCGGTCGGTACTGCAAAGGCGGCGCTCGAGTTTCTCGGTCGGGCGAAGGTCGAATTCATCCTGCTCGATATCGAGATGCCGGGCGTCGATGGCCTCACAGCGCTGCCGGCGCTGATCGCCGCCGGGCAGGGCGCGAAGGTATTGATCGTGTCGTCGTCCGCCGACGACGGCGGTGCGGCGACCGTGCAGGCGCTCGCGCTCGGCGCGGCGGAGACGTTGGAGAAGCCGTCGGCGGGCGCACTGTCGGGACGGTTCGGGTCGGTGCTGGTCGCCAAGCTCGAACGGCTCTGCGAACATTCCGCGCAACTGTTGCCCGCGGTGGCGGTCCGTACGCTACCCGCGCGGCCGGTGGCAGCGGTCCCGGTCGCGCCCCAGGCAGGCTGCGAGGATTACGATATCGTCGCGATCGGCGCCTCGACCGGTGGCATCCACGCGCTCGCCCAGGTGTTTCGCGAGATGCCCACCGGCTTTCGCCTGCCGATCGTCATCACCCAGCATCTGCCGGCATCGTTCATGCCCTATTTCGCGGCCCAGATCGCGCTGCTCGCCGGGCGTCCTTGCGACGTCGCGACCGATCGGCTGCGCGTGCGGCCGGGCCGGATCATCGTCGCGCCGGGCGACGCGCATCTAAAGTGCGTGAAGCTCAGCGAGGGCGGCGCGGCGTTCCGCCTGACGCACGAGCCGGCGGTCAGCGGCTGCATGCCGTCGGTCGATCCGATGCTGACGTCGATTGCGGAAGTCTACGGGCCGCGCATGCTGGCGATCATCCTCAGCGGCATGGGGCGCGACGGGGCGGAGGGCGCGCGGCGCGTTCACCAGCTCGGCGGCTGCGTGGTGGCTCAGGACCAGGCGAGCTCGGTGGTATGGGGCATGCCGGGTGCGGTCGCGGCGTCGGGCGTGGCGGACGCGGTGCTGCCGCCCGACGCGATCGGTCGCCTTATCGCGACACGGCGCCGACCATGACCCCGTCGCCCCCCTCGCAGACCGCGATCAACGTCCTGACCGCCTTGCTCGAGGCGCGCACCGGGCAGCAGATCGCCGCGTATCGCTCGTGGCGGCTCGATACTGCGCTGAAGCCGCTGCTGCGCGATCGCAAGCTCGACACGCTCGACCAGCTCGTGACACAGTTGCTCGAAGGCAGCGATCGGCTCGTCGGCGACCGGATCGTCGATGCGCTGGTCAACCAGGAGACCTCGTTTTTCCGCGACGCACAGGTGTTCGAGATGCTGGTCCAGGCGGTCGCGCTCGCCGAGGCCGAGCGTCGCCGGGTGCGGATCTGGTGTGCCGGCTGTTCGACCGGGCAGGAGCCGTTGTCGCTGGCGATGTTGTTCGCCGAACGCAGCGAGACGAGCGGCGCCGCGATGCCCGAGATCGTCGCGAGCGACGTGTCCGAAGCGGCGCTCGTCCGTGCGCGTGCCGGTCGCTTCTCGCAGTTCGAGATCCAGCGTGGCCTGCCGGTGCGCCGGATGATCCGCTGGTTCGACACGACCGGCAGCGACTGGATCGCCAAGCCCGAGCTGGTGAAGATGGTCACCTTCCGCCGGATGAACCTCGTCTCCGATCAGCCGCCCCCTGGTCGGTTCGACATCGTGTTGTGCCGCAATGTGCTGTTGTACCTGTCGACCGATACCAAGGGTCAAGTCTTTCCCAAGCTCGCCGCGGCGCTCAATCCCGGCGGTACGCTGGTGATGGGCGCGGGCGAGACGGTGATCGGCCAGACGCCGTTGTTCGAGCCGAGCAAGCGTTTCCGCGGTTTCTACCACGCCGCGTCCGGCAGCGAGCGGGCGCAAGCCGCGGCCTGACAACGGTTTCTCGCCAGTTTCAGCATCGGCCGGTTTCCGCATCGCCATGCCAAGTGTATGGCAGGGCCATTACCGGACGCACGTCGCGTACTGGAACATGGCCGGGCGACAGGCCCTGGGGGAGCTGGCTTGAGGATCATCGAGACACCGTCACCGAATTTCGACGATCGCACACTGCCCGTCACGATGATCGTGCTGCACTATACGGGGATGCAGGACGGCGCGTCGGCGATCGCCCGGTTGCGCGATCCCGAGGCGAAGGTCTCGGCGCATTACCTGGTCGAAGAGGACGGCACCGTCCTGCGGATGGTCGCGGAGGACAAGCGCGCGTGGCATGCGGGTCGGTCGCACTGGCGTGAAATCGACGACGTGAACTCGGCGAGCATCGGCATCGAGATCGTCAATCCCGGCCATGAGTTCGGCTATCGCCCGTTCCCGCCCGAGCAGATCGCATCGGTGATTCCGCTGGTCGCCGAGATCAAGGACCGGCACGAGATCACACGCGGCAACATCGTCGGCCATTCGGACATCGCGCCGACGCGCAAGCGTGATCCGGGCGAACTGTTTCCGTGGCATGAACTCGCGCGACGCAGGATGGCGTTGCCGCGGCCGACCAAGAATCTGATGGACCCCGGCTGGACCGAAGGCGGCTTCTGCCTCGCGCTCGAACGGTTCGGCTACGACGTCGAGAATCGGATGGCGGCGACGATGGCGTTCCAGCGCCGCTTCCGCCCGGAACTGGTCGACGGCGAGGTCGATGCCGAATGTCGCTGCATCCTGCTCGCATTGCTGCTTCCCAAACCGATGGGCGACGACTAGGGCTCGGCGCGCCAGAGGGTCGGGCGACCGCGGGTGTTTTCGAACACGCGAGGAAAGTCCGGGCTCCGCGAAACGACGGTGCCGGGTAACGCCCGGCGAGGGTGACCTCAGGGAAAGTGCCACAGAGAGCAGACGGCCAACCCTCGGCTTCGGTCGGGGCGGTCAGAGTGAAAGGGTGCGGTAAGAGCGCACCGCGCGCCTGGTAACAGGGGCGGCACGGCAAACCCCACCGGGAGCAAGATCGAATAGGGGTGGCACATGGGCTTCGTTTCAGCTCGTCACCCGGGTTGATTGCTTGAGGCGGCGGGCAACCGTCGTCCTAGAGGAATGGTCGCCTAACTTTCGACCGAAGGGTCGGAAATGGACAGAACCCGGCTTACAGACCCTCTGGCATCCTATTCCCAACCGATGCAGACTGCGCCGAAACTACTTCGGGGATTGTCATGCGTATCAACAGGGTAAGCTTGCTCGGAGCAGGCATCATGGCGATGTCTGCCGCCGTCGGCGTGATCGCGCAGGCGCCTGCGACGACCGTCCAACAGGATTTCGATGCCGCCGCCGCGCTGGATGCGAAAGGCGACAAGCCCGCAGCATTCGCCGCCTGGGAAAAGCTCGAAGCGCGGACCAAGCCGGGTTCGCGCAGTCGCGGGGTCGTACTGATCCGCAAGAGCGCCGCATTGTTCAAGCTCGACCGGTCCGACGACGCGGTGACGGCCGCCCGCGCTGGGCTGGCGCTATTGCCTGCGACCGATTCGACGCTCGCCGAGGATCGCTGGCGTGCTTATTACAATCTCGGCACGATCGCGCAGAACGCGCTCGACTATGCCGGTGCCAGCGATGCGTATGCGAGCGCCGAGACGGCGGCCCCCGATCCGTCGTTCAAGGCCGCATCGTTGTTGGCGTTGGCCGAGACGAAGACCTTTACCGATCCCGCCGCCGCGGACGCGGCGCTGGCACGCGTCGATGCGCTGGTGAAGTCGGTGTCGACCGATGCCAAGCTGAAGGCGCTGATCGCGCGCCGCCACGCCATCCTGCTGCTCAACCGCGGTGCCTTCGAGCCGGCGCGGGTCTACGCGGTCGAGGCGGTCAAGCAGATGGGCGGACTGACCTCGAAGACCGATATCAGCGATGTGTCCGCACGATCGGATGCAGCGATCGCCTCGCTGCTGGCGGGCAAGCCCGACGACGCGCGGCGCTACATGGCGATGACCGGGGCAGGGCGGCTGACCAAGGGCGAGTTCGATCCGGCGGTGCAGATGGATGTGCCACCCTGTGGCGGCGAGGCCGATCTCCGGCCGGCCGACATGGCGGTGGTCGAATTCACGGTCGGCGACGATGGTTCGGTCAGCGCGGTGTCGCCGATCTATGCGGCGGGCGGCGGCGCGGTCGCGCTGGAGTTCGCCCGGGCGGTGCGCGACTGGTCGTGGACGCCCGAGCAGGTGAAGGCGTTTCCGGCGTTCTTCCGCTATAACGTCCGGATCGAGATGCGGTGTTCGACGGCGTTCGAGCGCCCGTCGATCACCGGGTTCCTCGACGGCGACATGCGGGCGTGGCTCGAGTCCAAGGGCTTGTCGCTACCGACCGAGGAGCGCGGCGCCGATGCGGTCGACGTGGTCCGGCAGCGCGCGGCACTGGCAGCGGCCGAGGCCAGGTCCGGGCCGAACGCGCTGGCTGCGCTGCCGCCTCTCTATCAACTCGCGGGCAATGCCGTCGTCGGTCGCGAGGAGAGCAACGTCTTGGCCCGCCGCGCGCTCGCCATCGCCGTCGCGCAGGACGCCCCGGCGACGGCGCGCCTGCCGCTCGACATCATCGTCCGGGTGACCGACAGCGCGGACAGCTGGCGCAACGGGGTGTACGCGCGCGCCGTCACGCCGTTGCTGTCGATGCCCGTCTACGCCAACGATCCGAAGGCGCGCGCCGCGATCCTGCTGATGATCGCCGAGCGCACCCGGTCGCGAACCCAGCGTACGACGATGCTGCAGTCGGTAGCCGACGATAAGCAGCTGGTATCGAACGATCCGCTGCGCGTGGGGGCATTGATCCGCCTGGCCTCGCTCCAGCAGGAGGCGGGCGATACGGCGGCGGCGCGCGCGACGTTCGATCGCTCGGGGCTGGCCGCCAATCAGTGCGCGATCCTCGACGCGCCGCCGCACTTCCTGTCGGCGGGCGGAACCTTCCCGAGCGAGGCGATGGCGTGGGGGTTCGAAGGCTGGACCAAGCCTCAGTTCGACGTCGGTGCGGAGGGCCGGGTACTCAACCAGCGTGCGGTCCTGAGCTACCCCCCGTTCGTGTTCACCAGGGCTGGGGTGCAGACCGTCGCCGGCGCGCGGTGGAGCAAGACGTTCCGGCCCGATGGCGGGGTCGGCTGCGGCGGCCTCTCGCAGAACGTTCGCTTCAGGATGCCGGGATGAATACTACCCTCTCTCGCGCCCTCACGACGCGAGAGGGTGAGCGTCACACCAAAACCTTGTCCGGCCGGCCGATCTCGTCGAGCACGGTGTCGGAATCGATCTCCATCATCGGTTTGATCAGGCCATCGCGGATGTCGTAGACCCAGCCGTGCAGCAACACTTCCTGACCGCGTGCGAAGGCGCCCTGGATGGTGGCGGTGCGGGCGAGGCGGATCAGCTGGTCGCGGACATTCACCTCGACCAGCCGGTTGACCTTCTGGTCGAGGTCGGGCTGTGCGTCGATCTCGTCGCTATGGTCGTGCAGCACGCAGCGTGCGGTCTTCAGCCAGTCGTCGACGGGGCCACTCGTACCGCCGTCGAGCGCGGCGCGGATGCCGCCGCATTTGTAATGGCCGCAGATGATGATGTGGCGCACGCCGAGCACGTCGACCGCATATTGCAGCACCGACATCAGGTTCATGTCGTCGTCGTTGACGAGGTTGGCGATGTTGCGGTGGATGAACATGTTGCCGGGCGGCGTCATCGTCATCTGTTCCGGGCTGACTCGGCTGTCCGAGCAGCCGATCCACAGGAACTCGGGATTCTGGCCGACCAGCTGGCGCTGGAAGAAGTCCGGGCTCTCCTCGATGATTTCGGCCGACCATGCCTTGTTGGCGAGCAGGAGCTGCTTGTACTGCCTCATGCGAAACGGACCTCGGTCTGGGGGGCGTTGATCAGCTTCACGGTACGTAGCGCGAGATCGCCGCGGATGAGCACGGTGATGCCACGATACTGCGCGCCCTTGATGAACGCGTTGATGATGTCGACATTGTCGAGATCGACATAGCTGGTCGACGAAATGTCGATCAGCACGTTGGTGTTGTCGGGGACGCGGTTGAACGCCTTCTGCAACTCGTATTTGTGGATGAAATACAGGTTGCGGCGGGCGCGGACGAGGCAGTCGTCGCCGTCGCAGGCAAAGGTGATCGCGGTACGGAAGTTGCGCGCGACGACGAACACGAAGCCGACCGCCAGGCCGATGACGATGCCTTCGAGCAGATCGGTGAACAGGATCGCACCGACCGTGACGACGAACGGCACGAACTGGGTCCAGCCCTGCTTGTAGCGCTCGGTGAACAGCTTGGGCTTGGTCAGCTTGTAGCCGGTCGCGATCAGCACCGCGGCGAGCGCGGACAGCGGGATCAGGTTCAGCACCGCCGGGATCAGCGCGACGCTGACCAGCAGCCAGAAGCCGTGCAGCATCGTCGACAGCTTGCTCTCGGCGCGGGCGTCGACATTGGCGGACGAGCGGACGATCACCGAAGTGACGGGCAGGCCGCCGATCAGGCCCGACAGGATGTTGCCGCCGCCCTGCGCCATCAGTTCCCAGTTCTTGTCGGTCGAGCGGCGGCGTGGATCGATCTCGTCGACGGCCTTGACGCTCAGCAGCGATTCGAGGCTGGCGACGATCGCGAGTGTGACCGCGCTGGTCCAGACCACGCCCATCGTGATCCCGGAGAAATCGGGGAACGTGAACAGCGACGGGAATTGCGACAGCGTCTGGGTGATCGGCACCTGGACGAGATGCGTCGCCTGCAGTTGCCAGTCGGGCTTCACCGCACCGAGCAGCATGTTGCCGAAAATGCCGATCAGCACGACGACGAGCGGGCCGGGGACGAAGCGCAGCGGGCCCTCCTTCGGCTTGGCGGCGTCCCACCAGAACAGGAAGGCGAGGCTGATACCAGCGATCAGGATCGCGCCCGGCGTGACGCTCGCGCTAAGGCTGTCGAGGATCCGCGAGAAGGTGTTGATGCCATTCGCGGTGGAGAATTCGAAGATGCCCTCGGCCTCACGATCGAAGCCGACCGCGTGCGGGATCTGCTTGAGGATCAGGATCAGGCCGATCGCCGCGAGCATGCCGGTGATCACGGAGGACGGCACGAATTCGCTGAGGATGCCGGCCCGGGTCAGCGAGAAGCAGATCTGGAGCACGCCCGCGAGCACGACCGCCATCAGGAACATCTGGTAGCTCGGCATGCTTTCGATCGCGCCGAGCACGATCACCGTCAGGCCGGCCGCGGGGCCGCTGACCGACAGCGGCGACTTGGAGAACAGTCCGACGGCGATGCCGCCGACGATACCGGAAATGATGCCGGCGAACAGCGGCGCACCGGAGGCGAGCGCGACGCCGAGACAGAGCGGAAGTGCGACCAGCGCGACGACGATCGACGCGGGAAGATCCGCGCGCCAGGTGGAAAGCTTCGGAATGAGAGTCGGCACCAGGGCTCCTGTCGCTACGGTGTCGGCGGGATACGCCCGAACCGGACGTGGTCTTCGCCTTAGATGACAAAAAGTTCATCTTCAACAAATGATGCATGTTTTGTCGAGATCGCTGGCGGCTGGCCTTGGCCGGTTGCGTTGTGCCCGCAGACGCCTATCTCGGGGCGCTATGGCCCGAACTCCTACACGATCGTCCGACTGGGGCTTTCCCCGCTGGCGCGCTTATGGCGCGAGCACCGAAGCGGTGACCGTCAGGCTTTGCGACCGACATGGCTGCAACGAGCCCGGCAATTGCCCGGCGCCGAAATCACCCAACAGCCCGGACCGTTGGTATTTCTGCATGAACCACGCTGGCGAATATAATCGCGGCTGGAATTACTTCGAAGGTCTGAGTGCGGAGGAGGCAGCCGAACGGGAGGCGGCCGAGACGCGGACCGCGGACGGTTATACGGATCCCAAGCATTACGCGTGGGCGGGCTCCGGCGACGGTAGTCGGTCGCGCGACGAGATGCGCGCGCTCGAAGTGCTCGATCTGGAGCCCGACGCGACGTTCGAGGACGTCCGTGCGGCGTGGCGGCGGATGGCGAAGGCGAACCATCCTGACGTGCGGCCGGGAGACAAGGACGCAGCGTCGCGATTTCAGGGCGTGCAGGCCGCATATGAAGTGCTGCGCTCGGCGGAAGACATGCGGACGTGGAAGCCGGCGTGATTCGCGTCCTCGCCAGCCGGTGGCAGGGGAGCGTGCTGGTCTGCGGCAAGTGTTCGAAGAAGCTGGGCGGCGGGTTCGGCGGCAAGGAGCGCACGCCGCTGGTCAAGCTGCTGCGTCAGGCGCTCAGGGTAAAGAAAGGGCGCAAGGCGGATCGCGGGGTAGTCGAGGTGAAATGCCTCGGAGTTTGCCCGAAGAACGCCGTCGTGATGGTCGATGGCGCGCATCCCGATCGGTGGATGCTGGTCCCGGCCGGGACTGACGTCGGCGAGGTGGTCGCTATGCTCGACATGCCCTCACCCTCGCCGCCTCCGGCGTCTCTCCCTCTCCCCTGAGGGGAGAGGGAAGGGGCCCGCGGCCACTTGGCCGTGGGAAGGGTGAGGGCACGGTTGGGTCGTCAGCCTGCGTACCGCTCCGCCGTCTCCCGGATCAGCGCGATCATGTTCGGGATCCCCTGCGTCCGGTTCGAACTCAGCTGCTTGCTCAGATCGAACGGCGCGAGTTGCGCGGTTATGTCGGTCGCGACGATCTCGCCCGGCGCCTGGTCCTGTACCGTCAGCAACACCAGCGCGATAATCCCCTTGGTGATCGCCGCATTCGAATCCGCCAGAAAGTGCAGCCGGCCGTCGTCGGTCTTGGTCGGATACACCCACACCGACGCCGAACACCCCCGCACCAGCGTCGCATCCGTTTTCAACGCGTCCGGCATCGGTTCGAGCTCTTTGCCGAGATCGATCAGCAGGCGGTAGCGATCGTCGGGCTCGAGGAAGTCATATTCCTCGCGGATGTCGGTGAGAGTGGCCATGGCGGGATCGGTAGCGGGTCGATCGGAGCGCCACAACTGCAAGCTTTGTTCCCCCGCGAAGGCGGGGGCCCAGTCTGGACCCCCGCCTTCGCGGGGGAACATTCTTCTTGAGTGCAGGGCTTCAGAGATCCACCCCGGCGGCGATCGCCTCCAGCTTCTTGATCCGCTCCTTAAGATCCGCGATTTCGATCCGCGATCCGGTCGACACGGCCACCGGCATTGCTCCGTCATGAAGGTGCCCCAGCTCCATCCGCCGCAGCGAGAGCCAGCCGCGCCATCCGGCCAGTCCGCCGGCCACGATCATCGCCAGCCCCGCAAGGCTCGCCAGCGCCAAAGTGATATAGACGTTCGGTTCGATCATGTCCGCCTCCTCTAGCGGTCGCGGAGCCGCTCGATCTCTCGGTCGAGATCGACGCTCTTGTGGTTGTCGGTGATTACGCGCTCCAGCACCTGGATGCGCTCCTTCATCTGCTTGACCTCGTCGCGAAGCCGCGCGGCCTCGGGATCGTTCATCAACGACTGCATCTCGCCGCTCCGCGCGTTCTTGTGGCGCGATTTGAAGATGCCGGTAATCATCACGATCAGGACGATCATCACGACCATCACCTGTCCACCATTCATGATCTTATCTCCTGTAGAGTTTGAGCGTCCGCTCAGCGGTCGCGGAGGGCGTCGATCTCGCGGGCGGTGCGCTCGGCGGGATCGGTGGCGATGC
>JAYVRZ010000383.1:0-7970 GCA_043775965.1 Sphingomonas sp. | reverse complement strand
ACATGACCGGCTGACCAAGTTGCCCGCGTCCTTACCAGCCTTCATCATCTCTCCATCATTTCCAACTCAACCGTTCATCGCGCGGGACCATCACTCGATCAGACGCCGGATTTGCCGGCGCTCCAGTCTGTTGAGAGCCCGCCCCGATGACGCTATCCGCCCCGATCCAGACCGGCCTGACCGAGGTCCTGCACACCTCCCGCGGCAAAATCGGCTCACGGTTACGATCCTCGCAGGCATTCCTGGTACCGTGCATGCTCGGCTTCACCGTGACCTGCCTGCTGCTGTCGGGCTGCGCGGGGACCAAGCCGATCGCCTATTCGGGAATCGCATCCGCGTCGCATATGCGCGCCGACGATACCTCTGACCGGCTTCCCTACACCTACACGACCCCGGTCAATTGGCGCGACTATAGCCAGATCCTGATCGAGCCGGTCACCGTGTATCACGGCCCGGACGCGCAGTTCGGCAAGATCTCCGAGCCCGGCAAGGTGGCTTTGGCGCACTACATGCAGGATCAGTTCACCGAAAAGCTGTCGGGACCGTTCGCGTTGACGCAGACTCCCAAATCCCGGACGCTTCGCCTTCGCCTGACGTTGACCGGCGCGAAGCCGACGATGCCCGTCGCAGGCAGTTTCTCGCGCATCGATATCGCCGGCGGCCCCTACAACATGGTCCAGGCGATCCGTGGCAAGGAAGGATCGCTCACCGGATCGGTATTCTACGCGGTCGAGATCTACGACGCATCGACCAACCGGCTGCTCGCCGCGCACATTGTCAAGCAATACCCGGCCGCGCTGAACGTAAAAGCGACGTTCGGCGCGCTGACCGCGGCCAAGACCGGTATCCGCAAGGGCGCGGAGGAACTGGCAAAGGAACTGACCGGCCAGGGCTCAACGGATTCGTCCGCAAACGAGACCGCGGACGCCGAGGGCAACGGACCTGGCGAGGTGCCCGAGGCGATCTACGATCCCGAAGCGCCGCAGCGTGGCAACGCAACCCCGTCGGAGACCTACCCGATCTGCAAGAAAGGTGAGTATGATCATTGTCGCCAGCGCGGCGGGAAGTGAGGCCCGGGCGATGGGTGCCGATGCTCGTCGAAAACGGCATTTTATGTCCGAATTGCTGCAGTCAGTCGCCGGCCCGATACCTGAAATGTAACAATAACCTCCAACACGGCACGGCCTCCATCAAATCTCCATCGAAGCGGCGATACATCTCGATCCGTCCGGCGCAGCATCCGGTATCGAGACCGCATTGTCGCGATCGATCGTTTCCGAAGGCTATCATGACGCATCTGCATCCCGGCCCCGCCTTTGTTCTCGGCCCCTTCCTCGTCCCCGTTCGCGCCGGCGCCGATCGCGCGTCGTGCCGATGGGCACCGGTCCGCGCCGGGCAGAGCGGCGGCGACCCGCCGATGTCGCGGTCATGACCGTCAACACGATGGGCGACATCGAGACCCAGGCGCTTCTCTGGCGACTGCGCCTTCGCTATCCGGATGCGGAATCGCAGCGCGCGTTCGAAGCGTGGCTGGGCGAGGATGCGCGTCATGCCGCCGCCTACGACGCCAGCGCGGCACGCGAGCCGGCGGTCGACCTGCAATCGCTGGCGACAACCGAAGACGCGGCCTGGACGGCCCAAAACGGCAGGCGAGCCACGGTGCTTTGGGGTGGCGGGATCGGGCTCGCAGCGATTGCGGCATTGGTGCTTGTCTTCGTGATGCCGCAAATCCGTGCTGATCCGTATGAAGTCGCTACCGGGCCGGGCGGACAGCGCATCGTCGCGCTCGACGCGGGCACCCGGATCACGCTGGCGGGAGGCACCAGAATGCGGTTCGATCACAACGACGCGCGTACCGCCACGCTGCTCACGGGACAGGCGCTGTTCCAGGTGCGCCACGACGCGACGCACCCGTTCGCCGTCGACGTCGCCGGTCGCATCATCGAGGATGTCGGCACGGTGTTCGACGTCAGCAGCACCGACGGCGACGTCCGGGTTGCCGTGTCCGAAGGGTCGGTGATCTACAATCCGGACCGCGAGGCGGTGACGCTGCATCCCGGCGAAGGCGTCGTCGATGCGGCCTCGTCGACCACGCTGCGACTCGTCAGCACGCCGGTCGCCTCGGTCGGTGGCTGGCGCAACGGCCAGTTCGTCTATGCCGGCGATCCTTTAGGGACCGTCGCTGCCGACCTCGCACGCGCGCTGGGCGTCCGGATCACCGTCGCGCCCGCCATCGCCGCCAGGCCGTTCTCGGGTGCGATCACGCTCGACGGCAAGAACCCCCGCCAGTTGCTGCGTCTGACGCCGGCCCTGGACGCCACGATCCGTGAAACGCCCGAGGGTTGGACGATGTCAGCCGGCGGTCGTGCACATCCGTAACCACGTCGCGGTCGCGGTGATGTCGGGTGTCGGTCTGGGCTTCGGTTCGATCGCGGCCGGCGGTGTCGCTGAGGCCGCCCCCGCCCAGAAATTCTCCGTTCCCGCCGGCAGCATCGGCCGGGTCGCATCGACGCTCGCGGTCCAGGGCCGAGTCACGATCACGGTAACGGATCCGGGCGTCGCGGCGCTCCGGTCGCCGGGCGTCAGCGGCAGTTTCGACGTTCGCGAAGCCGTCACGCGGGCGTTGCGCGGCACGAGCGCGACGGCGGTGTTCTACGACGCCCGGACGATCGCGATCGTACGGCGCGCGACGTCCGCGCGTCCGAAACCGCGGACGATACCCAAACAGAAGCCCCCGCCGATCGTCGAGCCACCCCATGACGACATCGTCGTGATGGCGAGCAAGCAGCGTTCGCCGCTCGACCGGTATCCCGGATCGGTCAAGCTGATCGAACTCGACCGCGGCTGGGTGTCGCGCCACGCAGCGGATGGATCCGCGGCGCTCACGGCCATGCTGCCGATGATCGGCTCGACCGATCTCGGGCCGGCGCGCAACAAGCTGTTCATCCGCGGCATCGCCGACAGCAGCTTCAACGGCCCCAGCCAAGCGACCGTCGGGCAGTATCTCGGCGACGTCCGCCTCAACTACAACGCGCCCGATCCCAATCTCAATCTCTACGATCTCGAACGGATCGAGGTGCTGGTCGGGCCGCAGGGTACGCTGTACGGCGCGAGTTCGCTCGGCGGTGTCATCCGGCTCGTGCCGAACGCGCCCGACGCGGATGCGGTGGCGGGATCGGTGTCGGTCGGCGGGTCGGCCACGCAGGACGGTGGTCTCGGCGGCGACTTCGCGGCCATGGTCAACGTGCCCATCATCGCGGGCAAGCTCGCGCTGCGACTGGTCGGCTTCGTCACGCAGGGCGGCGGCTATATCGACTCGCCGGCGCGCAATCGCGACGACATCAACTCGACTTTCAGCGTCGGCCAGCGGCTGGTAGTGCGGTACACGCCCGACTCAGGCTGGAATTTCGACGCGGGGCTGGTCATCCAGAACAGCAAGAACCGCGACGGCCAGTACACGCTGCGCGGCGATCCACCACTGACCCGCGACAACGCCTTCGCGCAGCCGTTCCACAACGACTATTACCTGACCCACTTTACCGCAGAGGGCCCGATCGGCGAGGCCGAACTGCTGACGACCACGTCGGTCGCCAGTCACCGGTTGACCTCGATCTTCGAAGCGACCGCCGCCGACGGAACCACCACGCCGACCCGTCTGCGCGAGGACAATTACATCCTCTTGACAACGCACGAAACGCGTGTCACCGGCGGCACGTCGGCCGCACCGTGGGTGGTGGGACTTTCCAGCGTCTACAGCCTGAGTGCGCTGTTGCGCACCCTAGGCCCGATCGACGTCAGGCCGGTGACCAGCGGCGTGCTCAACGAGCGTCTCGAAGCAGCGATCTTCAGCCAGATATCGCGGCCGCTGTCGAGGACGATCACCGGCACGGTCGGGGGCCGCTTCACGCTGGCGCACAGCTCGGGGCTACCGGTCGACGAGACCGGGCTCGGCACCGATCGCGTCAGCCGCAACGCGCAGCGGTTTTCGACGACGCTCGGGCTGGCTTGGCAGCCGACCCCGTCGTTCACCGGCTTCTTCCATTTCCAGCAGGGCTATCGGGCCGGTGGCCTCACGCTGTCGCCGACCGGCTCGACCCAGACTGCACAGCGCTTCGCCTCGGACGATCTCGCGATGAACGAGATCGGCTTCCGCCTCGGCAAGGAAGGCCGCGATCGCTTTTCGCTGCGTGCCGCGGTGTTCGCCGCCGACTGGAACGATATCCAGGCCGATCTGGTCGACAGCGCCGGATTACCCTATACCGCCAATATCGGTCGCGGGCGGATCTATGGCTTGGACACCGACCTGACATGGCGCCCGCATCCCGCGCTGACGATCACCGCCGCCGCCTTCATCAATGCCAGCGACGTCACGAAGCCGGCGCCCGGCTTTGGTGGCCCCGGCACCAACCCCTTTCCCAACATCGCCTCGAACGGCGAGCGTATCTCGGTCGCCTGGCACAAGACGGTCGGCGACGACATCGAGGCGAGCGCCACCGGATCGGTCCGCTATGTCGGCAAGTCGCGGCTCGGCATCGCCCCGCTGCTCGACATTTCGCAGGGCGGCTATGCGGTCGGGTCGATCGGCGGACGACTGGATATCGGCCGGTACGGCATCGCCCTCGACGTCGACAATGTCGCCAATGTCCGCGCCAACAGCTTCGCATTCGGCAATCCGTTCGGCGTTGCCGCCGGCGACCAGATCACCCCCGTTCGTCCGCGCACGATCCGGCTGGGGATCGACGCGCAGTTCTGATCCACCCTCCACGAAAGGTCCATCGAACCGCGCTACGCCTCGACCCGAGGAAACGGTTCCTCGCTGATTTCGAGGGAATATTCATGCGATCCATGCTCATGCTCGGCGTAATGGCCCCGGCCCTGCTGCTGTCCGCTCCGGCCACCGCACAGGCCGGCGGCAAGTGGCGTGTATCCGGCAACATCAGCGGCAAGGCCTTCGTCGTCGATTGCGCGTTCAACGAGCGTGGTCCAAAACTGGGCGGCGTCTGCGTCGATGTCACGACCGGCGAAAGCAAGGCCAAGCCCGGCAAGAGCCACGCGCTGACGGTGGGCGAGGTTCGCGGGCAGGACGTCCGCTGGACCTATCAGACAAAGGTGATGTTCATGTCGATCGACATCGTTTTCGCGGGCAAGCTCGACGGTACACGGATGAGCGGCACGGTCAGTGCGAAGGGCCGCGAAGGAACGTTCTCCGCGATCCGTTCCTAAGTTTGGCACGGTTGGGCGGCGATGCGGGCACTGTCCGTACGCCGTCCCGCGGTGCAGACACTCAACGGCTCGGGCTGAGACCCGAACACAGGAGTTCGACGATGTCGTGCGCCACCTGTTGCGCCGACATGGGCCCCTCGGGGCGAAACCAGCGTGCAGGCCAGTTCAGCGCGCCGGCCAGCGTGAAGGCGGTAAGGCGGACGTCCTTCACCACCGCCGAACCATCGGCAACCGCCTCCTCGATCATACCGCGCATCGTCGCGTCGATTTCGGTCTTGAGCGCGCGGAACTGCGTGCGCGCACCCGGCGACAGGACTTCGTCGGGCGTGCGGATGACGCAGCGACCGAAATCGTCCATCGTCACCTCGGCGTATAAACGCAGGAACGCCTTCAACCGGTCAAGGCCGCTGCCGCCGACCTGCTGCGAGCGTTCGGCCGCACCGCGAAGCTGGCCCAGCCCCATACGGACGCACTCGAACAGCACCTGATCCTTGTTGCCGAGATAGTTATAGATCACCGGCTTGGTGACCCCGAGGCTTGCCGCCACGTCGTCCAGCGACGTGGCATGAAACCCGCGCTCGTTGAACATTCCGACGGCTGCACGAAGAAGCGCATCGCGCTTCTCGATGCGCAACGCCTCGCGCGACTCCGGCGACTGGAACGGTGACGATATCGCAGGCTGGATAGCAGGACGTGCAGGCATGGGCTCATCTTGACACAGCGCCGGTATCGGGCGCAACTACTCGCCAGTAACTACCATACCGGATCGTACGTCCATGATGCTCACCGACACCCAGACCGCGGTCAAGGACGCCATCCGCTCCTTCTCGCAGGAGCGTATCCGTCCGCACAGCATTGCGTTCGAAGCGAACAAGGGTTTTCCACCCGAGCTGTTCGTCGAAATGGCCGACCTCGGGCTAATGGGGATGACCGCACCCGAAGAGGCAGGCGGTGCGGGTGCGGACTATGTGTCCTATGCACTCGCATTGATCGAACTGGCAGCCGCCGATGGCGCGCTGTCGACGGTGGTTTCGATCCAGAACAGCCTGCTGGTTTCCGGTATCCTGAAATACGGCACCGACGCGCACCGTGCGCGGTTCCTGCCCGACCTGATCGGCGGCCGGATGATCGGTGCATTTGCGCTTACCGAGACCGATGCCGGCTCCGACGCGTCGGCGATGCGGACGCGCGCGACGCGGGTCGAGGGCGGCTGGAAGCTGAACGGCGCCAAGCAGTTCATCACCTCCGGCAAGATCGCCGGGGTTACGATGGTGTTCGCGGTCACCGATCCGGCGGCGGGCAAGCGGGGCATTTCGGGCTTTCTCGTGCCGACCGACAGCCCCGGCTACAGCGTCGACAAGGTCGAGCACAAGCTTGGCCAGGCCGCGTCGGACACGGCGGCGATTCGTTTCGACGACCTGTTTCTCGACGAATCGCTGCTGTTCGGGGAGGAAGGCGGCGGCTATCGCCTCGCGCTGTCGAACCTCGAAGCCGGGCGCATCGGCATCGCCGCGCAGTGTGTCGGCATGGCGCAGGCCGCGCTCGAGATCGCGGTCGCCTATGCCAAGGACCGCAAGTCGATGGGGCAGGCGATCATCCAGCACCAGGCGGTCGGCTTTCGCCTCGCCGATCTCGCGTCGAAGCTGGAGGCGAGCCGCCAGTTGGTGCTGCACGCCGCCGCGCTGAAGGATGCCGGGCAGCCTTGCCTGACCGAAGCGTCGATGGCCAAGCTGTTCGCCTCTGAAGCCGCCGAAACGATCTGTTCGGGCGCAATTCAGACGCTCGGCGGGTACGGCTATCTCGAGGAATACGGGCTCGCAAAAATCTACCGCGATGTCCGCGTCTGCCAGATCTACGAAGGCACATCCGATATCCAGCGCATGGTCATCGCACGCGCGCTCTGAACTTCACGAAGGAAGAACCATGTCCACCGATTCCGTCATCATCGCCAGCTATGCCCGGACGCCAATGGGCGGCTTTCAGGGTGCGCTCTCGGGCGTAACTGCGATCGAGCTCGGCGCCACCGCAGTACGTGCCGCGGTCGAGCGCTCGAAGGTCGATCCGGCGATCATCGACCGCATCTACATGGGCTGCGTTCTCCCTGCCGGGCTCGGCCAGGCGCCTGCGCGTCAGGCGGCACTCGGCGCCGGCCTGCCCAACTCGGTCGAGGCGACCACCGTCAACAAGATGTGCGGATCGGGCATGCAGGCGACGATCATGGCAACCGAGGCGCTGATGGCCGGCACCGTCGACGTCGTGATCGCTGGCGGCATGGAGAGCATGACCAACGCGCCGTTCCTGCTCGCCAAGCACCGCTCGGGAGCGCGGATCGGCCATGACGTCGTCTCCGATTCGATGATGATGGACGGGCTCGAGGACGCCTATGACAAGGGCAAGCCGATGGGCGCGTTCGCCGAGGATACCGCGGGCGAATACCAGTTCACGCGCGAAGACCAGGACGCGTTCGCGATCGAGAGCCTGACGCGTGCCAGCGCCGCGATTACCAGCGGCGGCTTTGCGGACGAAGTCGTGCCCGTCACGGTCAAGACGCGCGGCGGCGACGTGATCGTCAGCGAGGACGAACAGCCCGGCAAGGCCAAGCCGGAAAAGATTCCAGGCTTGCGCCCCGCCTTCGCCAAGACCGGCACGATCACCGCCGCGACCTCCGCCTCGATCTCCGACGGTGCAGCTGCGCTGGTGCTGACGCGAGCAAGCGTCGCCGAAAAGTTGGGGCTGAGCCAGGAAGC
>JAYVRZ010000382.1:0-11166 GCA_043775965.1 Sphingomonas sp. | reverse complement strand
GCGCCTCGTAATCACTTCCTCGCGAAAGCGGACGAAGCTTTCGATAATATCCCTCAGCGTCAGCGTCTCGGGGCGCCCGCCGCGGATCGCGAGCATGTTGGCCGGGAAGCTCGATTGCGCCGGCGTGTGGCGCCAGAGCTGGTTGAGCACGACTTCAGGCGTCGCGTCGCGCTTCAGGTCGATGACGATGCGGACGCCCATCCGGCTCGATTCGTCGCGAATGTCGCTGACGCCTTCGATGCGCTTGTCCTTGGCGGCTTCGGCGATCTTCTCGACCAGGCCGTTCTTGCCGGTCTGGAACGGGATTTCGGTGAGGACGATCGAGCGGCGGTCGCCCTTGCCCTCCTCGACGATGTGGCGCGAGCGGACGATGATCGAGCCGCGGCCGGTTTCGTAGGCCGACTTGGCGCCCGCGCGGCCGAGGATGATCGCGCCGGTCGGGAAATCGGGACCGGGGATGATCTCGAACAGTTCCTCGGTCGTGATCGCGCCATTGTCCATGTACGCGAGGCAGGCGTCGATGACTTCGCCGAGATTGTGCGGCGGGATGTTGGTCGCCATGCCGACCGCGATGCCGCCCGCGCCGTTAACCAGCAGGTTCGGATAGCGTGCCGGCAGCACGGTCGGTTCGCGCTCGGAGCCATCGTAATTGGGGACGAAGTCGACTGTGTCCTTGTCGAGATCGCCGAGCAGCGCGTTCGCGACCTTGCCGAGACGGGCCTCGGTGTAGCGCATCGCCGCGGGTGGATCGGGATCCATCGAGCCGAAGTTGCCCTGGCCGTCGATCAGCGGCACGCGCATCGACCAATCCTGCGTCATGCGGGCCAGTGCGTCGTAGATCGAGCTGTCGCCGTGCGGATGGTATTTACCCATCACGTCGCCGACGATGCGCGCGGACTTGCGGTAGGGCTTGCCGGCGACGAAGCCGCTCTCGTGCGCGCCGTAGAGGATGCGGCGATGGACGGGCTTGAGGCCGTCGCGGACGTCGGGCAGCGCGCGCGCGACGATGACGCTCATCGCATAGTCGAGATAGCTCGACTTCATCTCGTCGACGATCGAGATCGTTGCGATGCCGGCGGGCTCGCCGCCGGTGGGTTCGGCGAGTGTGGTCTCGTCGGTCAAATCTGAACGCTTTCGGCTTGTGTCGGTATGATGACACACCTTAGCCGAGGGGGTGACGCGTTACCACCCCCGCGCACGCGTACGCACGCGGGGACGTGGCAGGGTTTCGGGGTTACTTGCAGGCGGTCTTGGTCTTGTTGCCGGCGAGCGAGCAATCATACGTCACGGTCTTGCCGTTCGCGAGCTTGGCGGTGACCATGCGGCCTTTCTTCACGGTCGTGGTGCGCTTGGCGACCTTGGTGTTGCCCATCGGCGTGGTCGTCTTGGTAGTGGTGGTGCGCGTGGCGACGGTCTTGGGTTTGGTGGCCATGGGCGTTGCCTGGGTCGCGGCGATCGCGGCGCCGCCGGAGAACAGCGCGCTCGCGGCGAGGATCGCGAGGGGGAGGGACTTCTTCATGCGGGTATCCTCTCGTTTCGGCCTTGGTGGACGATGGCGGAAGACTGCGCCGGACAACCTGAACGCGGCATGGCGATCAGGTGAAATCCGCGTCATGCTGGAAGCTCAGGGGACGTATGCGTAGGCCTGGAGCGTGGCGGACGTCGTCTGCCACGGCGGATACCCCAGCTTTCGCTGGGGTGATTGGGACGGGGATGGGGTGTCGCGCAGCGGATCCGGAGCGGATATTGTTGGGCAAGCGGCGAAAGCCCAGTTGCTACGGCGTGACCTCGACGCCGTCCCACGCGAAGAGCTTGCCGCTATCCGGTGCGCGCAGCCCGTCGATGACATCGAGCAATTGCACCGCCGCGCGGTCGGCCTTGAACAGATTGCCGGGCGTCACGTTGCCCTGGAACGGCTTCGACAGCCCGGTGTCGACGGTCCCCGGATGCAGCCCCACGACGATCCCGCTGGAGTTGCGCCGCTTGTCCTCGATCGAGATCGTCTTCACCAGCTGGTTCAGCGCCGCCTTCGACGCGCGATAGCCGTACCATCCGCCGAGCTTGTTATCGCCGATGCTCCCGACCCGCGCCGACAGCACCGCGAAGACGATCCGCCCGGCTTTCGGCGTCGTCGGCAGGAAATGCTTGGCGACCAGCGCCGGCCCGATCGCGTTGATCGCGAAGTTGCGCGCCATCCATACCGGATCGAGCTCGCGCATCGCCTTTTCCGGGCCCTTGTCGCCGTCGTGCAGCAACCCCGTCGCGACGATCACCAGGGTCGGCGAGCCGACGCGCGCAGCCGCCGCGGCGATGCTCGCCTCGTTCTCGAGATCGAGGTGACGATCGCCGCTATCCGAACGCGAAAAGCCGTAGACGGCGTCGTACGCGCCTTCTTCAACAAGCGCCTCCTCCAGCGCCTTGCCGATCCCGCCCGAGGCGCCGATGACGACCGCGCTGCTCACTTGCGCACGAACCGCCACTGCGCGTCGCTGCTACCCGCTGGGTCATAGGCATAGCCGTCGCTGTCGAACCCCTTGATCCCCTCGACCGTGTCGACACGGTGCTCGACCAGCCACCGCGCCACCATCCCGCGCGCCTTCTTGGCGTGGAAGCTGACGAACTTGTGCGCCTCGCCTTCGCGGAAATCGATCGCTACGACGCGTATCGAGGACGGCAGCTTGCCATCAGCCGCCGCCCAATATTCCTGGCTGGCGAGGTTCAGGATCGTTCCCGACCCCTCCGCCTCGACATCGTCCGCGAGTGACTTGGCGATGCGGTCGCCCCACCAGTCGGTCAGCTTCTTTTTCCGGGGTGCCCAGCGCGTTCCCATCTCGAGACGGTAGGGCCGCATCAGGTCGAGCGGGCGCAGCAGCCCGTACAGCCCCGACAGCATCCGCACGTGATCCTGCGCGTAATCCACCGCCGCCTCGTCGAGCGTCTTCGCTTCCAGCCCGGTGTAGACATCACCGGCGAACGCGAACATCGCCGGCCGCTCGGGCAGCGTGTCGAAATCGCGGAACCGGTCGGCGTTGAGCTTCGCCAGCGCGGGCGAGATATGCATCAGTTCGGACAGCTTTTTCTGAGTCAGATGCGCGGCGGCATGCGCGAGCGTCGTCGCCTCGTCGGCAAACCGGGGGACGGTGGGTTCGAGCTGGGGCAACGCGCTTTCGTAATCGAGCGTCTTGGCGGGGGATAGGACAGCGATCATCGCAGCGATCTACCTGCCGCAGGTGCTGCGTTCAATCGAGGTTCACGCTGTATTTTCCATCCTGGGGATCCTGACCGCTTGCTTGAACGTATGCATGGCGGACCATATAGCGTCGCGGCGCGCCACTTCCGTACGGGGCCGACGCAAAGGGAGAGTTTCCGGATGAAGACCATTTCCAAGCTTGCACTGGTCGCTGCATTTGCCACCGGCGCAAGCAGCATGGCGTTGACCACGCCTGCCTTCGCCAAGGACAAGAAGGCCGATCCGGCCGCGGCGCCAGCGATGAAGCTGAGCCCCGAGGTCCAGAAGCCGGGCCTCGCCGCGCAGACCGCGCTCGCCGCCAAGGATTATCCGACCGCGCAGACCGCGATCGACCAGGTCGATGCGGCCGCCAAGACCGATTACGAGAAGTATATCGGTGCCGCGCTCCGCTACCAGCTCGAATCCGAAAAGCTGGTCGCCAGCCAGACCGCCAATCCGAACGCACCGATCAACGAGACGACACTCGCCACGCCGCTCGACGCGCTGATCGCCAACCCGGCGACGCCCGCGGCCGATCGCGGTCGCTACGCGTATCGCCGCGGTGCGCTCGCGTTCAACGGCAAGCAATATCCGATCGCGTTGCAGTATTTCGCCAAGGCGAAGGAACTGGGTTACAACGATCCCAACCTCGCGCTGCAGATCATCAAGGCGAAGATGGACAGCGGCGACGTCGCTGGTGCCACCGCCGATCTCGACGCCAGCATCACGCAGATGACCGCCGCGGGCCAGAAGGCGCCCGAGGAATATTATCGCTACGCCGTCGCCAAGTCCTATGCCGCCAAGCGTAACGCCGACACGATGGCGTGGCTCAAGAAGTGGATCACGGCGTATCCGTCCGCCAAGAACTGGCGCGACGTGCTGATCCTGTCGGGCATTCAGGCGAACGCGCTGATTCCGCTCGACGAAGCGCAGAAGGTCGACGTCTTCCGCCTGATGCGTGCGACCAACGCGCTCGCCGACCAGACCGACTATCTGCAATATGCCGACAGCGTAAACCGCCGCGGCCTGCCGAGCGAAGCGCAGGCGGTGATCAAGGAAGGTCTCGCGCAGGGCAAGATCCCCGCGTCGAACACGATGGCCAAGGGGCTGATGGCGGACGCGACCAAGAACATCGCGGCCGATGGCCCGCTCTCCGGTCTCGAAAAGCGCGCAGGTACGGCACCCAACGGCAAGCTCGCCGCGGGTACTGCCGACGCGTATCTCGGCCAGAACAACTACGCCAAGTCGGTCGAGCTTTACCGTTTGGCGCTGACCAAGGGCGGGGTCGACGCGGACGATGTGAACCTGCATCTCGGCATTGCGCTGGCGCGATCGGGCGACAAGGCCGGTGCCGCTGCCGCATTCGCCGCGGTCAAGGCATCACCAAAGGCCGATGTCGCAGGGCTATGGACGACATGGCTCGGTGCACCGGCCGCTTAAGCAAAACGGTCTCGCACATGAAAACGGGGCGGCAGGAATGCCGCCCCGTTCTTGTTTTGGGGGCTGCCAGTCCCTTCCACGGAGGGATAAAGGTTCGTCCAACCTGATCCTCACCCGCAAGGGGGAGGTGGCTGGCGCTTGCCAGACGGAGGGGGCGGCAGCGCAACTCCTCTTCCGTGCGCTCCCCCTCGGTCGCCTTCGGCGCCGCCTCCCCCTGGCGGGGGAGGATCAAAGTGCCCCTAGTCCACCACTACCGGTATCCCCGACAAAGCCTTGGCGGTCCGGATCGTCAGCGACGTCTTCACGCTCGCGACGTTCGGTGCCGGCGTTAGATGCGTGGTCAGGATTTCCTGGAAGCTCTTCAGGTCGGCGGCGACGATCTTCAGGATAAAGTCGATCTCGCCGTTGAGCATGTGGCATTCCCGGATCTCGGGGATGTCCGCGATATGGTGCTCGAACGCAGCGAGATCATGCTCGGCCTGGCTGCGCAGCGAGACCATCGCGAACACGGTTATCGGGAACCCGAGGCGGCTCGCGTCGAGGTCCGCGTGATAGCCACGGATAGCCCCCGCCTCCTCCAGCGCGCGGACGCGGCGCAGGCAGGGCGGCGCGGTGAGGCCCACTCGGTCGGCCAGGTCGACATTGGTCATCCGACCGTCGGCCTGCAACAGCGACAGGATCTGGCGATCGATCCGGTCAAAACTCATTTCACGCAACTCCCGATAGGCATCGCAAACCGAGCGATTGATTCCCCATAGCGATAAGATTGTTGCGGCGAAACGCAATTGTCCCACATTGCGACGAACGCGACGGGGCGGCGAAATGTGCTGTTCCTTCATGGAGTCGCCGGCGTTAAGGAATCCGTACGGGGAGCGTGATAGGCCTGCTCCAGCCGGGGGACGATGTGCGGTTCGACGATAGCCTGAAGACGATCCTCTCCGCCGACATGGCCACCGGTTTCGGCGCGCAGTCCGGATGGCGGCAGCTGGTCGACCTGATGGGGCGCGGCCGGATGCCGGTCGACGAACCCGCGATCGCGCGACTGCGGCTGTTGCGGCAGGCCGTACCCGTCGATGTCCGCGCTGCCAGCGCGCGCGCGCTCGCCTTTGCCAAGCCGGACGCGCAACTGGTCGGGTTCTTCGCCGAGGATACCCTGGCGATCGCCGCGCCCGTGCTGCGTACCGCCATGCTGCAAACCGACGAATGGCTCGCGATCCTGCCGCGCCTTGCTCCCGCCGGCCGCTCGATCCTGCGTCATCGTCGCGACCTGCCCGGTGCGGTCCAGCGCGGGCTGCAAAGCTTCGGCTCGATCGACTTCGTTCTGCCCGGGCCTGATACGCCGGTCGAGGTGCCGGTCGAGATGCCGGTCGAGACGCTCAGCGAGCCGGTCGTGCCCACCGCACCCGAGCCGGCGATCGTCGAAACCGCCGCCCCGCCGGCTGTTCCCCCGGTCGTTCCGGCTACCATGCCGGTGCCGGATGCCCCCCTCAGCGAGACGCCGTTCATGGCGCTCGGCGCAGTCGCGCGCGGTCTTCCGGTCGTTGCCGAAGCGCTGCGGCACGCCAGGCTTGCCGAGACCGAGCCGCCAGTCGTCCAGCCATCGGGCGTTTCCCAGGCCGACCGGTTCGAAATCTCCGACCTCGTCGCGCGGATCGAGGCCTTCAACCGCGACCGCACCGTCGAGGGCGCAGCACCAGCGACCGCGCCGACCGAAACCGAGACGTTCCGATACGAGACCGACGCGCAGGGTATCATTCGCGTGATCGAGGGCGTGTCCCGGTCTGCGCTGGTCGGCGTGGCGCTAGGCTATGCGGCGCAGCAGGGCGAGGCGCATCTCGACGGTGTCGCGGCGGGCGCGTTTCGTCGCCGGTCGCGGTTCAGCGACGCGCGGCTCGAGGTTGGCGGCCTGTCGGACGCGTTCGGATCGTGGCGGCTGTCCGGCGTGCCTGCGTTCGATCACGCATCCGGTCGCTTCACCGGCTTTCGCGGCACCGCGCGCCGGCCCCGCCGGGACGAGACTGCAGAGCCTGCGCGCGCCGCATCGCCGGTATCGGATTCGCTGCGCCAGCTCGTCCATGAACTCCGTACGCCGACCAACGCGATCGCGGGGTTCGCCGAACTGATCGAGACGGAATTGCTCGGCCCCGTCGCGCCCACCTACCGCGACCGCGCGACCGCGATCCGCACGCAGGCAGGCGACCTGCTCGCCGCGATCGACGATCTCGATACGGCCGCACGGATCGAAGGCCATGCGCTCGACCTGCGCCCGACCACGGTCGCGGTGAGGCCGCTGCTCGACCGGGTAATGCTGGATCTGCAACCGCTCGCGACGTTGCGCGGCGCTGGCGTGACGGTCGCCATGCCGGCAGGCGATTGCGATATCCTCGGCGACGATCGCGCGGTCGAACGCCTGGTGGGCCGACTGCTCGCCGCGCTCGTCTCCGCGAGCCGGCTGGGCGAGCAACTCGGGATCGTCGTCCGGCCGGTCGCGGATATCGTCACGATCGAGTTCGATCGCCCCGCCGCACTCGCCGCGCACGCGACCGACGTCCTGCTCAGTATCGACGCCGAACAGGACGATGCCGGCGATGGCGCACCCCTTCTCGGTACCGGCTTCGCGCTGCGTCTGGCGCAGAACCTGGCCGTGGAGTTGGGTGGCGTCCTGACCATCGGTCTCGACCGCCTGACGCTCCAGCTTCCGGCGGCAGGCGCCCGCGAGGCGGAGCGGGTCGCCGACGACCAGCGGTGAGCGCCGAGCCGGCGTATCGCCCACCGCAGCCGACGACTGCGGAGCGCGTCGCCTGGCCCGAGGACTTCGGTACGCGCTTCACGGTGTTCGTCGATGTCGAGGAGGAGTTCGACTGGCGCGCGCCGCTCGATTCCCGTAACCGCTCGACCACCTCGATGGCAGCTTTTCCGGACGCGCACCGCCGCTTCGCCGACCGCGGCGTCGGCCTGAGCTGCATGGTCGATCACCCGATCGCGACCGATCCGGCATCCGTCGCGATCCTGTCGCGCGTCGTCGAGGACGGCCGGTCGGAGATCGGCACGCAGCTCCATGCATGGGTCAGTCCGCCATACGAGGAGGACAGGTCGCGCCGGTCGAGCTATGCCGGCAACCTGCCGGGCGCGCTGGAAGCGGCCAAGCTGGAGACACTCACGACCGCGATCGCCGACGCGTTCCGCGTTCGGCCACGCGCCTATCGCGCCGGCCGTTACGGCATAGGCCCTCGCAGCTTCGACCTGCTCGCCCGGCTCGGCTACCGGGTCGATAGCTCGGTCCGTCCGGGGTATGATTACAGCGCCGATGGCGGCCCGGACTTCGCGATGGCCGATGCCCACGCATACCGTACGGGCGGCATCGTCGAGCTCCCGCTCACCACGGTCTTCACGGGCCATGCGCGGCGCGGCGGCGCCGGACTGTACCGTGCGCTCGGACATGTCCCGAAGGGCAAGGCGATCTTCGCGCGGACCGGCCTGCTGTCGCGGATCGCGCTGACGCCGGAGGATATGCCGATCGGGGATGCGCTGGAAGCCATCGCAGTCGCGCACGGCGAGGGGCTGAGGTTGCTCAACCTGTCGTTCCATTCGCCGTCGCTGGCGATCGGTCACACGCCGTACGTGCGTGATGCGGCGGACTTGCGGAGCTTTCACGCATGGTGGACGACCATGCTCGATGCGCTCGACCGGCGCGGCATCCGAAATGCATCGCTCGACGAGATCATCGTGGCGCTCGGGTAGCGTCATGGGGCAGCCGTCGTGCCGGGCTCTGTCCCGGGACGCGAGGTTGGGCCAAATCGGTAACTATAGGTTGCGGCACGCTCGTCCTTTGAACGGGTTGGCGTCAGCGCTTGTCCCCTTCAAACATGTACCTGTCATTCCCGCGAAGGCGGGAACCCATATTGGCAGGCGTCGCGAGAAAATCGCCAGCGTTCGAGTATATGGATCCCCGCATCCGCGGGAATGACGGGGGGGTGTATCGGAATAGTCACCGAACCTCCCTGGGATACGGTATCCGTGTCGGTCGCGGTTTAGACACCGTCATAAGCGTCCTCGCCAACGAAAAAGGGCGGCCCGTTGCCGGACCGCCCCTTCGTAGCATTCGGTGAAAACCGAACCGCGTTTAGCGCTTCGAGAACTGGAAGCTACGACGGGCCTTCGCCTTGCCGTACTTCTTGCGCTCTACGACGCGGCTGTCGCGGGTCAGGAAGCCTGCTGACTTGACCGTGGCGCGCAGCACCGGCTCGAACTTGGTCAGTGCCTGGCTGATGCCATGCTTGACTGCGCCGGCCTGGCCCGAAAGGCCACCGCCCTTGACGGTGCAGACGACGTCGTACTGACCTTCGCGCTCGGTGATACCGAACACCTGGTTGATCACGAGACGCAGCGTCGGACGTGCGAAATACACTTCCTGGTCACGACCGTTGATCGTGATCTTGCCGGTGCCGGGCTTGACCCAGACGCGGGCGACGGCGTCCTTACGACGGCCGGTCGCATAGGCGCGGCCCTGCTTGTCGAGGATCTGCTCGCGCAGCGGCATCGGCTCGCGGACGGGCTCGTTCGAGACCGGCGCGGCGAGATCGCCTTCGCTGGTCGGCAGTGCCTGCTCGGCGGGGGCAGCCGGCGCGGGCTGGTTGGTCAGGCTCGCGAGATCGGCGAGCGACTGGCGGTTGTCGGACATTATGCGCCCACCTTGTTCTTGCGGTTCATGCTGCCGATGTCGAGCACGGCAGGGTTCTGTGCCTCGTGCGGATGCTCGGTGCCCTTGAAGATACGCAGGTTGCGCATCTGCTCACGACCCAGGGGCCCACGCGGTATCATGCGCTCGACAGCCTTTTCGAGAACGCGCTCCGGGAAGCGGCCGTCGAGGACCTTGGCAGCGGTGATGCCCTTGATGCCGCCGGCGTACCCGGTGTGCTTGTAATAGATCTTCTTCGCGGCCTTGTTGCCGGTGAAGCGGATCTTGTCGGCGTTGATCACGACGACGTTGTCACCGCAATCGACATGCGGGGTGAACGACACCTTGTGCTTGCCGCGCAGGACGTTGGCGATGATCGATGCGGCACGACCGACGACGAGACCTTCCGCGTCGACGATATGCCACTGCTTCTCCACCTCGGCCGGCTTCGCCGACTTGGTGGTCTTCATGAGCGCCTTCATGGGCGTTAGACCTTCCAGATTGAATGCAACCGCACCAAGGAAAGGATCCCGCAGCGCGAATGCCGGCCTAATGCTGAAAGGGGGGCTTCAAGTCAAGCTTTCCGCCGGTTTCCTGACGGGTATTATTATACCCGAGCTGTGATCCGGGGCGACGTGCCGACCGCGTGCGCGGCGAGCATCGCGGCGATCAGCAGCAGCGCGGCATTGCCCTGGTGGGCGACCGCGACGTCGATCTGCACGCCGGTCATCAGCGTCGCGATCCCGAGCATGATCTGGAGCGTGACGAGCCCGACTACGAAGAACCCCGCGCTGCTGCCGGTCTTGGTCGCCTTCACGGCCAGCCAGATCAGTCCCGCGGCGGCGGCGAACGCGAACCAGCGATGGATGAACTGCACGACGATCGGGTTGTCGACCGCATTGCTCCAGGCGGGGTTCACCATCGGCACGTCGGCGGGAAACAGCCCGTCGCCCATCAGCGGCCAGCTCGCAAAGGCATAGCCCGCATCGAGCCCGGCGGTGAACGCGCCATAGACAAGCTGCACGAACAGCAGCGCCAGCGCGACGATCGCGACCGGCTTCAGGCTAGCGGGGGCGGCGAGGGGGTTACGGTGCAGCGCCATCAGGTCGAGCGCGGTCCAGACGATCCCGGCGAGGATCGTCAGCGCGGTCAGCAGGTGGACGGCGAGCCGGATATGACTGACGTCGGTCCGGACGGACAGGCCAGAAACTACCATCCACCAACCGATCGCCCCCTGGAACGCGCCGAGCGCGAGCAGCGCCGACAAGCGCCAGCCGTATCCGACCGGGATACGCTTGCACACCGCGAACCAGATCAGCGGCGCGGCGAAGGCGAGGCCGATCAGCCGGCCCCAGAGCCGATGCAGATATTCCCAGAAAAAGATCGCCTTGAACCCCCCGAGCGTCATGTCGGCATTGAATGCGGCATATTCGGGAATGCGCTTGTAGGCGGCGAACTCGGCCTGCCATTGCGCATCGGTGAGCGGCGGGATGATCCCGCTGATCGGCTTCCACTCGGTGATCGACAGCCCCGACTCGGTCAGCCGCGTGATCCCGCCGATGACGACCATCGCGACGATCAGCGCGGCGACCGTATACAGCCACAGGGCGACCGCACGAGGACGGGCTTTGGTGAGAAAGGCGGCGCTGGGTTGAAGCATGCGGCGGAGATAGTGCCTCGCGGGGCGCGGCGCCATCGGTTCGTGGCGCGCCGTTGCTTCATGTTGCTGGGGGCGGTTCGGCTGAAGCCGGACTCGCGACCGCAGCACTTCAATTCCTTGTTCTCCCGCGAAGGCGGGAGCCCAGTCTGGGCTCCCGCC
>JAYVRZ010000381.1:0-7181 GCA_043775965.1 Sphingomonas sp. | reverse complement strand
CCCCCCTCCGGGCCCCCCCCCCCCCCCGGGGTGGTTGTAATTGGGGCGCCGCCGACCGTCAGCTCACCCCCAACTCACCCCCTCAAACAGCCCCGTGGCACTGCTTATACTTGCGCCCCGACCCACACGGGCACGGCGCGTTACGGCTGACCACACCTTCCCAGTTCGCAGGATCCTCGCCGATATCGGCCGCCTGCGGCTGGGGGATCTGCAACGGCGGCATCGTCGAGGTGATATGCCCGCGCGTCCCGCCGTCGAAGTCGTTCGAATTGTCGTCCCCCGTGAACGGGTCGAAATGCGTCGTGATGAAGTCCGGCAACTCGGGCAGCCCGACCGGTGCCTGCATCTGGAACTGGGCATGCGCGATCGTCTTGGTGACGTCCTCGCGGATCGTCTCGAGCATCCGCTGGAACAGCGAGAACGCTTCCTGCTTATACTCGTTGATCGGGGTCTTCTGCGCGTACGCCCGCAGATGCACGACCTGACGCAGCGCATCGAGCGTGGCCAGATGCTCCTTCCAGTGATGGTCGAGATTCTGCAACAGGATCGACTTCTCGACCGAGGTCCACGTCTCGGTATCGAGATCGGCGGACTTCTGCGCGATCGCCTCGTCGGCCATCGCCCGGACGCGCTCCTCGATCACCTCGGGATCGACCGACTCCTCGAGCAGCCACGCGTCGATCTGCGGCTCGAGGTTCAGCACTTCGGCGAGCCGCGTCTTCATGCCCGCCACATCCCACTGCTCGGGATAGGAGTTGGGCGGACACGCGTCGCCAACGATCACGTTGACCGTCTCCGCGCGCATGTCGGTCACCACGTCGCCGACCGTATCGGCATCCATGATGTCCGCGCGCTGCTCGTAGATCACTTTCCGCTGTTCGTTCATCACGTCATCATATTCGACGACCTGCTTCCGGATGTCGTAGTTGCGCGCCTCGACCTTCTTCTGTGCGGTCTCGATCGCCTTGCTCAGCCACTTGCTGCCGATCGCCTCGCCGTCCTCGATATTGTTGCGCATCATCTTGGCGAACAAAGTGTCCGGCCCGAAGATGCGCAGCAGATCGTCGTCGAGGCTGAGATAGAAGCGCGACAGGCCCGGATCGCCCTGGCGCCCCGAGCGCCCGCGCAGCTGGTTGTCGATGCGCCGGCTCTCGTGCCGCTCGGTGCCGAGCACGAACAGGCCGCCCGCAGCGAGCACCGCCTGCTTCTCCGCCTCGATCTCGATCGTGATCCGCGCCGCCGCGGTCTCGTATTCGGGCGTGCCTTCGACGAGTTCGGGATGCTCGTCGAGCATGCGGAATTCGAGGTTGCCGCCGAGTTTGATGTCGGTGCCACGGCCCGCCATGTTGGTCGCGATTGTCACCGCGGACTTGCGCCCGGCCTGCGCGACGATGTGCGCCTCCATTTCGTGATAGCGCGCGTTCAGGACCTTGTGGTCGACATTCTCGGCCTTGAGGAACTCGCTCAGCATCTCCGACTTCTCGATCGACACGGTGCCGACCAGCACCGGCTGGCCCAGCTCGGCGTGATGCTTGATCTTCTTGGCGATCGCCGCGAATTTGTCCTTGGTGTCCTTGTAGAACTCGTCTTCCTCGTCGACGCGCTTCACCTCGACGTTGGTCGGGATGCTGACGACGTTGATCTTGTAGATGTCGTAGAATTCGGCCGCCTCGGTCGCCGCGGTGCCGGTCATGCCGCCGATCTTGGGATACATGCGGAAATAGTTCTGGAACGTGATCGAGGCCATCGTCTGATTCTCGGGCTCGATCTGGACGCCCTCCTTGGCCTCGACCGCCTGGTGCAGGCCGTCCGACCAGCGCCGGCCGTCCATCATGCGACCAGTGAACTCGTCGATGATGATGACCTTGCCGTCCTTGACGATGTAATCGATGTCCGACTTGAACATCACGATCGCGCGCAGCGCCTGGTTGAGGTGATGCACGACCTGCGTGTTCTCGAAGTCGTACAGATTCTGCCCCTCGAGCAGCCCCGCCGCCTCGAGCATCCGCTCGACCTTCTCGGTGCCGTCCTCGGTGAGGATGATCGTCTTCTGCTTCTCGTCCTTGTCGTAGTCGGCGGGATCGAGCTGCTTCACGACCGCGTCGACCTGCATGTACAGCTCGGACTTGTCGTCGGTCGGACCCGAGATGATCAGCGGCGTGCGCGCTTCGTCGATCAGCACCGAATCGACCTCGTCGACCACCGCGAAGTTGAACGCGCGCTGCGTCATCGACGACCGCTCGTACTTCATGTTGTCGCGGAGGTAGTCGAAGCCGAACTCGTTGTTGGTGCCGTAGGTGATGTCCGCGGCATAGGCGGCACGGCGTTCCTCGTCCGACAGGTTCGGGATGATGACGCCGATCGTCATGCCGAGGAAGGTATAGACCTGCCCCATCCACTCGGCGTCGCGCGCCGCGAGGTAATCGTTGACGGTGACGACGTGGACGCCATCACCAGGGAGCGCGTTGAGATAGGTCGCGAGCGTGGCGACCAGCGTCTTGCCCTCGCCGGTCCGCATCTCGGCGATCTCGCCGCGGTGGAGGACGATGCCGCCGACCATCTGCACGTCGTAATGGCGCTGGCCGAGGACGCGGTGCGCCGCTTCACGAACCGTCGCGAACGCTTCTGGGAGCAGGTCGTCGAGCTTCTCGCCGTTCGCCAAGCGCGCACGGAACTTGACGGTCTGCGCGGACAGGTCTTCGTCCGACATCGCCTGGAGCGCGGGCTCGAACGACGCGATCTGCGCGAGGATCGGATTGAGCGACTTGACGTACCGGTCGTTGGACGAACCGAACAAGGATTTGGCGAGGCCACCGAACATGGGCAAATTCCTGGATATGAGACGCGGCGGCACATCGGAGGCACGCACGCGCAGAGATAGGGAGCGGCCCGTGAGCCGAGGGATCAAGCGCCCGACGCTATTCGCGCCGGCGGTCCGCCCAGATCGGGGTCGCGCTGATGGCGACGACGCGAAAGGTTACGGAAACGGCGACGTCTTCCAGCGACGCCAGCACCGCGGCAGGTCGTATTGCGACCTTGACCGGCGCGGCCGCCACCGACTGCGAGCAAACGCTACCTTGCGCGACCGCCTGCGCCGACTGGCCACGCACACCTGGCACCGCGCCGGTGAGCGCAGAGAGCAGGGCAGAGAGGAGAAGCAGCAGGTTCATGCGGCACCGGACATAGGGACCACACGAACAATCGTCCATCCCGTGAAGCTGGCACACAGATTTTTCACGCTACCGTCGCTGCCATGGTAGTTGCAGCTACCGATCCAAGACCTCCACGACTGTCGAACGCCGCTGGTGGATGACAACAGAGACGGGCTTGCCACCCCGAACATAACGGATCCCGCTATTCGTGCCCGGCACGAAATCGGCACAAGGATCCGAGCTGGATGTCGCCTTCTCGACAAGCTGGCAGCTGACATCGGCACCAGATTGGTCCACCGTCACATCGAAGGAAACGATAGTCTCTTTTCCTTTGTCGCCAACATCTATGGGAACGTCTTCACCCCGCCGGTTCGGCAGGACCCAGCGTATGACAAACCGGTAGACGCTAGCGATCGGACGGTTGTCTTCACCGGTGGCCGGGACGAATGCAGCCCGTTGCATGACGACTTCGCAGGTTTTTGCGTCAAGGCTAGGCGTTTCGCTCGATACCGTGACCACGCAAGATACAACCTTGCCACTGGTATCTACGCCGACATCAGCATGAACCACACCCTGCTTCCCGGCGCGCCTGGCGTCCGCGGGGTAATCGGCAGACGAAACCCAACTAGCCGGATCGGCTGTGGGAACAGACATTTTAGAATACTGATTAGCCATCGCGGCATCGGCGGTCCACAGCAGGACAAGCCCCGCAACCAATCGCTTGCCTCTTGATCTCACGGCGTTACTCCCCTGCGTCTCCCATAGCCTAGGCCGAAGCAAAACCGTATGTCATCCCCCCTCGCCCTGCCCTTCCCCGCCGCGCCTGCGATCGAGGGCGTTGCGCTGCATGTCGCGCGGGCGGCGTACAAGACCTGGGATCGGTGCGACCTGACGTTCGTGACATTGGAACCGGGCACGGTCGTCGCGGGGGTGCTGACGCAGAGCAAATGTCCTTCGCCCGAAGTCGAATGGTGTCGGGCGGCACTGGTGCTGGGGCAGGCTCGGGCGTTGGTGGTGAATGCCGGCAATTCGAATGCGTTCACCGGCTCGCGGGGGCGTGCGGCGGTCGAGGCGATCGCGGCGCGGACGGCGGCGCATATCGGCTGCCAGCCTTCGGACGTGTTCGTCGGCTCCACAGGCGTGATCGGCGTGCCGTTGCCGATCGACAAGGCCGAAGCGGGGCTCGACGCCGCCTTTGCCGCCGCGCCGTGCGGCTGGGAGGATGCCGCGGCGACGATCATGACGACCGACACCTTCACCAAGGGCGCGGTGACGACCGCGGTGATCGGCGACCGAACCGTGACGCTGGTAGGGATCATCAAGGGTTCGGGCATGATCGCGCCGGACATGGCGACGATGCTCGGGTTCATCTTTACAGACGCCGCGGTGGAGGCAGAATTCCTCCAGGCCGCGCTGTCGAAGGCGAACGCGCCGAGCTTCTCGTGCATCACGGTCGACAGCGATACGTCGACCAGCGACACGGTGCTGGCCTTCGCGACCGGCAAGGCGAGCAACGTCGCGCTGGCGGATGACGACAGCGTCGGCGCGGATGCGTTCCGCGCTGCGCTGGCGGACCTGTGCCACCAGCTCGCCATGCTCGTCGTTCGCGACGGCGAGGGCGCGCAGAAGCTGATCGAAATCCAGGTGACGGGGGCGGATAGCGACCGCAGCGCGCACCGCATCGCGATGAGCATCGCCAATTCGCCGCTGGTGAAGACCGCTATCGCCGGCGAGGACGCCAACTGGGGCCGCGTCGTCATGGCAGTCGGCAAGGCCGGCGAGCCCGCCGACCGGGACACGCTGTCGATCCGGTTCGGGACTACGCAGGTGGCCGAGGGCGGTCTGGCGTTGAGCGGTTACGACGAGGCGCCGGTCGCGGCACATCTGAAGGGCCAGGAAATCGAGATCGGCGTCGATCTTGCGCTAGGCGAAGGCCGAGCCACCGTGTGGACCTGCGACCTGACGCACGGTTACATCTCGATCAACGCGGATTATCGCAGCTAAGGACCTGCGTGCGATGCGGTTTGCCAGCTTATCCTGCCAACACCGTCACCCCAGCGAAGGCTGGGGTATCCCGGTTGACGTGGGTTCGGCTCGAACCGGGAGATCCCAGCTTTCGCTGGGATGACGGGGTGGTGGTGATATATCGAGAAGGCCCGAAGAGGCTCGCGGTTCCGGAGCCGGCTAGACTCGCCGAGAGACTATCGCGCTAACAGAGCGTTCCGCTACGGCCTATCCCTATCGCCCGCCGGTCTGCTCGTCCCGCTCCCCGCCCCTCGGTGACCCCAGCGAAAGCTGGGGTATCCCGGTTGGCTCGGGGCCCGACTTGAGCCGGGAGATCCCAGCTTTCGCTGGGATGACGGAACAGGAGAGTTTTAAGCCAACTCGCCTTCGAGCCAGGCCTTCAGTCGACCCTTGGGCTCTGCGCCGACCTTGGTCGCTGCCGGTGCGCCGCCCTTAAAGAGGATCATCGTCGGGATGCCGCGGACGCCGTACTTGCCCGGTGCGTCGGGGTTTTCGTCGATGTTCAGCTTGGCGATCGTCACCTTCTCGCCGAGTTCTTCCGAGATTTCCTCCAGCGATGGCCCGATCATCTTGCACGGACCGCACCATTCCGCCCAGAAATCGACGAGCACGGGGCCGTCTGCGTTCAGTACATCCGCATCGAAGCTGGCATCGGTGATCTGCTTGGTCGCCATCGTGAATTCTCCTTGGTTGAGTCGTATCTAAGGTCGCTCGGGTGTCCGCTCAACCACCGGGGCGCTAGCTTTGCTCCGTGGGCCGATAGCGGGGCTTGTTCGCGGCCAGCGTCTCGCCGTCCAGCACGATCAGGCGCGGTCCCGCCGTATAGAGCAACGCCGCCTCGACCGACCGCCCCGGGAAGATCACGGTCAGCGCTTCGGCATAGGCGGCCATCTGTTTCAGATGGTATTCCGGCACGTCGTCGAGGCCGCGCGGTGCGCGTCGCCCGGTCTTGAAATCGACGACGCGGACGCGGTCGGCCTCGATCAGCAGGCGATCGACCGTTCCCGATACGACGATGCCATTCGGCACGGTCGCCGCGATCGGCGCCTCGGCCAGCGTCTCCGCGCCGAACAGCTCGGCGAACCGCGGATCGTCGAGCACGCCCACGACGCTCCGCACGATCTCAAACCGTGCGTCGGGATCATCGACGCCCCCCGCCCTGGTCAGCCAGCGATCCGCCGCCGCCGCACGGTCGGCAGCCGCCACCGCCGGCAGCCGCTCGAACAGCGCATGGATCAGCCGACCCCGCTCCGCTGCGACGCGCATCGCTGGCGTCGGCGGTGGATCGGACACCGCGTCGTCGCCCAGCGCAGACGGCGACAGAGGACGAGGCGGACGCGCTTCTTGCGGTGCGGGTTCGTGCGCCCAGGCCGGTAAGTGCGCGTTCTCCAATTCCCGGATCGAAGCGGCAGGTTTGGCCACGACCGGGGGCTGAGGCTCGACGCCGCCGAACGTGCGCGCACCCTCGGCGACCGGCACCTCGAGAGCGGTCAGCGCACGATCGGACGCAGCGTACCAGCTATTCTCCGGCGGCACCCCCTTCGCGCGCGGCCCCAGCGCACCGGCGATTACCAGTCGCTCCTCCGCACGGGTCGCGGCGACATAGAACAGCCGCCAATGCTCCTCCAGCTCGCGCTGCTCGGCCGCGGACACGACCGCATCCAGCGGCCCGCCGCGCTCGTTCGACCGCGGCCGGAATACCGGGATCGGCGCGGCGCCGGGCTCGGGCGCCCATTTCAGGATCGAGCGCGGCGCCGCCGACGGGTCCGCCGTCGCATCCGCCAGGATCACCAGCGGCGCCTGCAAGCCCTTCGCGCCGTGTGCGGTCATTACGCGCACCGCATCGAGCGGCGCGGACGGATCGCGGACGATCTCGACATCGCCGCGGTCGAACCAGTCGAGGAAGCGCTGCAGCGAGGGGATCGCGACTCGCTCGAAATCGAGCGCCGCGTTGAGCAATTCGTCGATCGGATCGCGCGCCTCCTGCCCCAGTCGGCGCAACAG
>JAYVRZ010000380.1:0-3231 GCA_043775965.1 Sphingomonas sp. | reverse complement strand
AATGCCGGCCTGGCAGCCGCGAACAGAAGGATACCATCAGGAAGATCGCGACGACGAATGTCCCCAGTCCGGACGCACCGCGCGACCGGGGCCGGCGCGTCGGCTGCCAGACGGGCGGCATCGCATCGGGTGGCGGCGGGGTCCATGGCGGCACTGCCGCGCCCGCCGCCCCGCCACGGTTCGCGCGACCGAAGGCGCCGGGGTTGGGTGCGGCCGTATCAGCGGGCGCTGCAGCCCCGGCGGGCCGGCCACCGAGCTGGGCAAGGTCCTTTTCGAGTTGCGCGCGCTCCTCGGCCGGCGGCCCCTGCGACAGCAGCCACATATTGAGCGCGATGGCGGTCCGCCGGTCTCGATATTCGTTGAACAGATCTACCGCCAGGCCACGCACGATCATGAAGAAGCTGCCGCGATTGTCGGGGCTCGACTGAACCGCATCAGCGAAGATCGCGGCAAGCTGGCCGGCAAGCCCGGCCGTTCCGTCAAGCCCGCCAACCAGTACCTGGCGCCCGAAGGCGGCGTGGTTGGCGAGCGCTTTCGCGCAAATCTGTCGCAGCCTTTTGCCCGAGACATTGCCGATCAGCGTTGGCAGCTCTCGCTCGAGCGCGGCGCGGTGGAACGGAACGAGGGCGAAGGACGTGATCAACGCGCGTGCGAGCCGAAGCGCGATGTCATATTCATTATGATCGTTCGAGAGCGTGACGGTCAGGCTGCGGATCGCCTCGAAGATCCTGGCCGATGCCGGGTCATCGAGCCCGCGCGCGGCCTCATGGACCTGGATCGGGCGGCGCAGGCTCGACCAGAGATCGAGCGACGTGGTGAGCGCGGTTGCCTGAGCATGATCCCCCGGGCGCGCAATCAACGCGTCGGTTGCGGCGGTGATGCGCACCTGCGCCTGTTCGAGCGCCGGATCGATGCCGGCGGCATAGCAGCGCATCACTTCGTCGAGGAACATCGCGCCGAAGCCGGCGAGGCTCGGCGGCGCTGCCTGCATTGCCTTGGTCAGCGCGGTGCGCGCGTTGGTGGACGCAGCGAACAGCGGCGCCAGCGCCTGCGCCATCGCCACAGCGCGCGCCTGCACGGCGCGATCGAAGATATCGTCGTCGATCGCGCGGAAGCCGGCGCGGTCGCGTGCTTCGCCGAGCAGGCCAAGCGTCGCGTTGGTATCCCATGCCTGGCCATCCACCAGGACACGCGTCGCCCTGTCGATCTCGCCGGGAAGGCCGACCGCCAGCGCGAGGCTGAGATTGAGGCGGGCGAGGCCGATCGTCGCGTCGCGTACGGCCATAACGCCGGCGATGTCGCCGGCGATCAGGGCGGTGCGCACCTGGGCAAGCAGTGGCGGCGATGGTTCGGGCAGCCAGCCAAGCTCCTCGCTCAGCCGGTCGCGCGCCGACAGGAGCTTCGCGCGGGCAGCGTTGAGCGCCTCGGGATCATGGCCCGGCTCGAACGACAGCGTGTCGACTGCATCGCTGATCGCATCGGCCGACGCATCGAGCCCGACGCCAAGCGTGGCAAAGGCGTTGGCCATCAGTTCAGTTGCGGCAAAGCGGCCTGGCCCAGCCTCGGCCGGAATCTCGGGCAGGTCGACGCGCTCGACGCGGCCGACGACGCGGCGCAACCGGCCGATCGCCGCTTCGTCAGCGACAGGATCGGCCTGCTCCTGGACGTCCGGCGCCGCACGATTCCGCCACATGATGGTCAATGCGCTCCCCTTGCAGCATCACGCCGCCGCGCTGCCGACAGTTAGGGCAAGGCGATGGAAAAAAGGTTACTGCGCTTGGTCTTGCCTGCGCCGTTGCGAGACGGGCGGCGAAAAACGACCCGTGAAGCGGCTACGAATCGGCCGTTTTGATTAACTGGAGAACAACCCTTTCGACCTACGGTGTTTCCCTTAAGAGGCAAACCGCGGAACCGATCCCCCTTCTAAGTTTGGGCCAATGACAAGCAAGCGTCTGAAAGAATTTACGGCCACCGTACTCGTTCTCCTGGGTTGGCTGTTGTTCGCACCGGCAGCGATGGCCGCGAGTTGCTCGATCGCGACCTCGCAAGGGTCGACCGGACCATCCGGCTGGCAGACCTATTGCTGGATCGACTTCTCCACCTACAACGACACCACCGCACGTTCGGGTTCAGGCCAGAACATGAGCCTGACGCTGCAGGACGGCACGGTGATGAGCTTCAACCTGAAGGTCACGTCCGGGACAGCGCTGGACACGGTGACAGCCCCCTCCTGGTCCGGCGCGGCAATCGGCAACACTGCTTTTCTCGGCATCACCGGCGAACCGGTCATCTATCAGACCGGGACGGGCACCTCCACCGTCACCATGTCGAACATCGTACTGACACCGCCACCAGGCGCGACCGGCGGCACCCAGTATATGGTCGTCGCGGCGGACGGGGAATCCACCAATGACGGAGAAAGTCTGAGCTTCCAGACCAATGGCGGCAACTGGACTCTGCTCGATCAGGCAGGTCCGACCAGCGGCTCGATCTATCCAACCACGTCGGGAACGGGAACCAAAACCTTTACCGAGACCGGCGTTGCCGGAACGGTGGGGGCCTATATCGTCGGCAGCGCCACCCCCACCACCGTGACCACCACATTGACTTCAGGCGGCCTGGAAGGCGCGATGTTCGCGGTGCGCTACGCCTCGATCCGGCTCAACACGGTTATCTCGGTCGCGCGGTTGAACACAGCCGACCAGTTCGCCTTCACCATCAACTCGACGACGACCGGTGCCGCCCTCGCGGCGGGTGCTACCAGCGGCACCGGCCTCGGCCCGTTCACCGCCGCGGCGCTATCGACCGCGTCGGCCGTGCCGGTGACGCTGATCCAGTCAATGGCGAGCGGCAGTGTCAGCACCATCTCGCACTATCGATCGTCGCTCACCTGTACCAACAGCGCCAGCTCCTCGACGCCGCTGCCGAGCGCGGTCATCACATCATCCTATAGTTTCGGCCCGCTGGCGTATGGCGATGTCGTGCAATGCACCTACACTGAAGCGGTGTACCCCCATCTGACGCTGAAAAAGGCGCTGGCCGCCTCGGGTCGTCAGTTTTCGACTGACCAGTTCGAGCTCGATATCGACCAGGGCGCTACCAACGTCGCCACCATCACCACCACCGGTACCGGCGCGACAGTCACCAACGGCACCACCGCGCAGACCCAGGTCACTGCCGGGACCGCCTATACGCTCTATGAGGCTACCGCCGGGACTACCGTCCTCAGTC
>JAYVRZ010000379.1:0-5419 GCA_043775965.1 Sphingomonas sp. | reverse complement strand
CCGCGATCACCGCCGCGTCCGCCGCCACCTTCACGGCGCGGGCCGCGATCACCACCGCCGCCGCCGCCATCGCTGCGCGGTCCGCGACCACCGTCGCCGTCACGCCGCGGCCCACGCGGACCACGATCGCCACCGCCGCCTTCGCGGGGCTCGCGTGCCGGGCGGGTGTCTTCCAGCTCGGCACCGGTTTCCTGATCGACGACGCGCATCGACAGGCGAACCTTGCCGCGCGGATCGATCTCGAGGACCTTGACCTTGACGTCCTGGCCTTCGCTCAGGGCATCGCTGACCTTCTCGACGCGCTCGTTCTTGATTTCGGACACGTGGACGAGACCGTCCTTGCCACCCATGAAGTTCACGAACGCTCCGAAATCGACCAGGTTGACGACCTTGCCGTCATAGACCTTGCCGACTTCGGCTTCCTCGACGAGGCCCTTGATCCACTTGATCGCGGCTTCGATCTGCGCAGGGTCGGACGACGACACCTTGATCACGCCCTCGTCGTCGATGTCGACCTTGGCGCCGGTCTGCGCGACGATCTCGCGGATCACCTTGCCGCCGGTGCCGATGACTTCACGGATCTTCGACTTGTCGATCTGGAAGCTCTCGATGCGCGGTGCGTGCGCCGACAGTTCCTCACGGGTGTGGTCGAGCGCCTTGGCCATCTCGCCCAGGATGTGCGCGCGGCCTTCCTTGGCCTGCGCCAGCGCCTTGCCCATGATCTCCTCGGTGATGCCGGCGATCTTGATGTCCATCTGCATCGTGGTGATGCCCTCGGACGTGCCAGCCACCTTGAAGTCCATGTCGCCGAGGTGATCCTCGTCGCCGAGAATGTCCGACAGAACCGCGAAGTTCTTGCCCTCGAGGATCAGGCCCATCGCGATACCCGACACCGGACGCTTCAGCGGAACGCCCGCATCCATCATGCTCAGCGAACCACCGCAGACCGTCGCCATCGACGATGAACCGTTCGACTCGGTGATGTCCGACAGAACGCGGATCGTGTACGGGAACTCTTCCTTGGTCGGCAGCACCGGATGCAGCGCGCGCCAGGCGAGCTTGCCGTGACCGACTTCGCGACGACCCGGCGCACCGAAGCGACCGACTTCACCGACCGAATAGGGAGGGAAGTTATAATGCAGCATGAAGTTTTCGTACGAAAGCCCGTTGAGGCTGTCGATCATCTGCTCGGCGACGCGCGTGCCTAGCGTGGTGGTGCAGATCGACTGCGTCTCGCCGCGCGTGAACAGGGCAGACCCGTGCGTACGCGGGAGAAAATGCACCATAGCCTCGATCGGACGAATCTGCGTGGTGGTGCGGCCGTCGATGCGGGTGCCGTCCTTGAGGATGGCGCCGCGGACGATCTCCGCCTCCAGCTTCTTCATCAGCTTGCCGGCAGCCATCTGGTCCTGCGGCGAGGCATCGGCGAACGCCGTCTTGCCCTTCGCACGCGCCGCGTTCAGCAGGTCCGAACGCTTGGACTTGTCGGTCACCTTGTAGGCGGCGGCGATGTCCTTGCCGATCAGCTTCTTCAGCTTGTCCTTGGCAGCCGAGAGATCAGCCTGCTCGGCCATTTCCCACGGATCCTTCGCAGCCTTCTCGGCCAGATCGATGATCAGATTGGCGGCTTCGCGGCAGGCCTTGTGGGCGAACTGCACGGCGCCGAGCATGATCTCTTCCGAAAGCTCCTTGGCTTCCGATTCGACCATCATCACGGCCTGGCCGGTGGCGGCGACGACGAGGTCGAGATCGCCGGTCTTGGCTTCCTCGAGCGTCGGGTTGAGGATGTAGGCGCCATCGACATAACCGACACGCGCCGCGCCGATCGGGCCCATGAACGGCACGCCCGAGATCGTCAGTGCTGCGGAGGCCGCGACCATCGCGAGGACGTCCGGCTCGTTCTCGCCGTCATACGACAGAACCTGGCAGATCACGTTGATCTCGTTGTAGAAACCCTCGGGGAAGAGGGGACGGATCGGGCGATCGATGAGACGGCTGGTCAGCGTCTCCTTCTCGGTCGCGCCGCGCTCGCGCTTGAAGAAGCCGCCGGGGATGCGGCCGCTCGCGGAGAATTTTTCCTGGTAATGGACGGTGAGCGGGAAGAAATCCTGCCCTTCCTTGACGGTCCGTGCAGCCGTGACGGCGCACAGAACGACGGTTTCGCCGAGCGTGGCGAGGACGGCGCCATTGGCCTGACGAGCCACGCGGCCGGTCTCGAGCGTCAGCGTCTTGCCGCCCCACTGGGCGCTTACGGTCTTGGTATCGAACATTCTTTTTCCTTCACTCCGCTCGCCAGATGCGAACGGGGCCTATGTGCGGGCTTAGCCGGCCCGCGGCGGTGTGGAGCGAGTTGTCGCTCCGTGCGGCCAGTCCACCGAATTGTGTTCTGGCGTTTGCCTCCACGCATGCGCGGATTCAAAGTCGTATATAGCAAAACGGCCCCCCGAAGGGAGCCGTTCGTTTTACTTGCGGAGACCGAGCTTCGCGATCAGATCCAGATAGCGCTGGCCGTCCTTGTGACGGAGATAATCCAGCAGCGTCCGGCGCTTGTTGACCATCATAAGAAGACCACGACGCGAGTGGTTGTCCTTCTTGTGGGTCTTGAAATGCTCGGTCAGGTTCTTGATGCGCTCGGTCAGGATCGAGACCTGGACTTCCGGCGAACCGGTGTCGCCCTCGGCGCGCGAATGCTCCTTGACGAGCTCGGTCTTGCGTTCTGCGGTAATCGTCATGAAGTTCGTCCTACGACATCATAGATTGAAACCGCGAACGACCCGGACGTCTCCGTCCTCGACCTCGACCAGCGCGACCGGGACAGCGTCCAGCTCGGCGAAGTATTGGCCATCGTCTGCGGCGATCCCGGCCAAGATACGCCCCTGTCGGAGCGCCCCTGCCTGGTCGGGGGTGAGGGAGAGAGCCGGGATGTCGTCCAGCGCCACCCTCAAGGGCAGAAGTACATCTTCAAGCGCGGAGGCGTTAGCGAGTTCGGCGAGTTTGTCCAGCGATATCGCGGATGTGAGGTCGAACGGACCGGCCTTGGTGCGGCGCAGCATGGTGACGTGGCCGACGGTCCCGAGGGCGATCGCGATGTCGCGCGCGAGGCTGCGGATGTAGGTGCCCTTCGAGACGTGTGCGGTGAGGGTGATCTCGTCGAGGGGCTTGTCGTCCACCCCAACCCCGTCACCCCAGCGAACGCTGGGGTCTCCCGGTGAGGCAGGCGCACCGTCCCCCAAAACCCCGTCGCCCCAGCGAATGCTGGGGTCTCCCGGTGAAGCAGGTGCGCCTTCCCCCGAAAGATCCCAGCTTTCGCTGGGATGACGGGTGGGGTGGGGTGCGGGCTGCTGGGCGAGATTTGGCGCAGTCGGGAGAAGCGAATGAATCGTCACGTCCCGACTAGCCAGCACCACCTCATGCCCAGCCCGAGCCAGATCATACGCCCGCTCCCCATCCACCTTCAGCGCAGAATACGCCGGCGGCACCTGCGAGATCGGCCCGGTAAACTGCGCCAGCATCGCCTCGACCGCCGCCAAGGTCGGCCGCACGTCGGACGTCGCGATCGGCACGCCCTCCCCATCGAGCGTATCCGTCTGGACCCCGAACATCACGGTAAAATCATAGATTTTGTCGCTATCGAGCATCCGCCCCGCCAGCTTGGTCGCCTCCCCAACGGCGATCGGCAGAACCCCGGTAGCGAGCGGATCGAGCGTCCCCCCATGCCCCACCTTGAACTTGCCATACCCACCGCTGCGCAAGGCACGTTTCACCGCCGAAACGCCCTGCGTCGAGCCAAGCCCCAGCGGCTTGTCGAGAATGATCCAGCCATGCATGTCTTAAATCCTAGAATATCGAACGTATGTGGCGGCGATCATCCCAACCAAATTGGCCGCCAGCTCACCCTGACACTAACCAAGTCGGTCGCCACCCAACCCAAGCCCCTCACCCCAGCGAAAGCGGGGATATCCCACGGGTCAGATGACGCCCGCCTCACGCAAAGATCCCAGCTTTCGCTGGGATGACGGTAGGGGGCGGCGAGGCGGTGGCACTTTCGACGGGAAACGCTAACCCAATGCCTCGGCGAAATGCCGCCGACACAGCGCGACATACCGATCGTTCCCGCCGATCTCGGTCTGCTGGCCCTCGGCGATCGCGCGCCCGTTCCCATCGACCCGCAGGTTCATCGTAGCCTTGCGCCCGCACCCGCACACCGACTTGATCTCCACCAGCGAGTCCGCCAGCGCGAGCAACCGCGCCGACCCGGGAAACAGCGCCCCCTGGAAATCGGTCCGCAACCCATACGCCAGCACCGGAATACCTACGACGTCGCAGATATGCGCCAACTGATCGACCTGCGCAGAAGTCAAAAACTGCGCCTCGTCCACCAACACGCACGAAATCGCCTCCTCGCCGTGCTGCCGAACCACGCAAGCCCCGATATCCGTCCCCGCGTCGAACGCGATCGCCGGCGCCTCCAGCCCGATCCGCGAGGTGATCGTCCCCGCCGCGAACCGATCGTCGATTGCGGCCGTGAACAGCATCGTCCGCATCCCCCGCTCGCGATAGTTGAAGTCCGCCTGCAACAGGTTCGTCGACTTCCCCGCGTTCATCGATGCGTAGTAGAAATACAGCTTGGCCATTGGAGGCAAAGAGCGGGAAGCCGGGTAGATGTCCAGCGCCGTTTGTCATGCGCTACCCCACCACCCGTTCGTTATAACCCGTTCGTCCTGAGTAGCTGCTGAGCTTGTCGAAGCGGCGTATCGAAGGATGGGTTGGCGCGTGGAGCCTGTGGCTTCGATACGAGCCCTCGATACGCTTCTGCGAAGCTACTCGGTCTCTACTCAGCACGAACGGAAAGGGGGGAGGTGCGAGGAGCGGAAGAGATGAGGCGGTGGAGCAACCGCTCAGTCAGCCTAACTCCTGACTGTCTACAAGCGCGGCGCTTGCAGCCCCCCAAATCAATCCTCCGCTAGATCCCGCGCGATGTGCGGATCGCGTAGCAGCGTGTCGATGTGCGTACCCTCGTCGAAGCTCTCGTCCGCGAGGAACTTCAGCTTGGCGGCGTAGCGCGTCTGGACGCGGGTCGCGACTTCGCGCTGGAGGTAGGCGGTGTTGGTGCGGAGCGCCTTCAGGACCTTGTCCTCGTCCTTGCCGAGCAACGGCTTCACGAAGACGGTGGCGTGGCGGAGGTCTGGGGACATGCGGACCTCGGTGATCGTCACGAGGTGCTTTTCGAGCACCGGATCGTGGACGTCGCCGCGCGCCAGGATGTCGCTGAGCGCATGACGCGCCTGTTCGCCGACGCGTAATGCGCGGACGGCTTTGATTTCTGGGGTATCGGTCTTCATATCTAAGCTCCCTCTCCCCCTCGGGGAGAGGGTTGGGTGAGGGGCTGTTCCAGGCGATTGCGCTTGCGGCGGGGGGG
>JAYVRZ010000378.1:0-9348 GCA_043775965.1 Sphingomonas sp. | reverse complement strand
CCGTCGCCGTTCGATCGGCGGTTATTATCGTCGTACGCAGCAAATAGGCGGGTACGATGTTAGAGGCTGGTCAGCGCACGCGCGCTTGATCGCCTCATCCGACCGGCGTATTGCGCCGACCCATGCCCCCGTAGCTCAGCCGGATAGAGCGACGGTTTCCTAAACCGTAGGCCGCGTGTTCAAATCTCGCCGGGGGCACCATCGTTCATCAGGACGCGGCGACGTTTAGCGGATTGGTCGCGGCCATGCGCGGATGTCACGTTGCGGATAAGCTCCGAGGCATGATCCTGCTGGGACTGTCTTCAGTCGACATTCCAAAAGGCTAGCTAGTCGATTGCGGATTCCGGGTCGCGCTATGTCGTCCGGCTAGCAGCCTCTCGAGCTGGCGATATGCCAGTCGGGTACTCGCCTCGGTAGAGTAGCGCGCGATGACCCGGGCATCGATAAGCCGATCAGCGTGTATTCGCAAAATGGGCCGGCTTTACGCCAGCCCATCGCGCTTAGTTGCTGTCCGAGTTGTCGTCTTCATGATCGACGATCAGATAGGTCACGCCGGCCAAGATACCGATACCGATCGCGATGGGAACGACGCTCGCGCCGGCGAGCTTGCTCGACTTCTTGGTTGCAGTGCCTGCACGAACCGACGAGGCCACCGAAAGCGACTGGGCCGAGTTGGTCGCGGTCGGCGCTGCGCTTGCGGCCACTGGCAGGGCGGTCATCGCGAGCGCGGATGCGCCCAGAATCCATGTCTTCATCATAAGTCACTCTCTCATGCATCAACCGGTTCGGCTGCCCCGCCCAAACGGTTCCACGGCGCGAGAGTTCCTGCCGGTACTGGGATCGAACGCGTTTAATGTTGCGGCGCAGCAGATTATCGGTGCGCGAACTCGGACGAGTGTCCCCGACCAAAGGCCGTCAGTTCAGCTTCTTCGGCGGCGTGAAAGGCAGCGGTAGCGGTGCGACGGGCACGCCTTCCTCGACCAGTGCCTTCGCCTCGGCGAAGCTGGCCTGGCCGTGAATCGTTGCCTGCTTCTCTTCGCCCAAGTGCATCGCACGGGCACGGTCGGCAAAGGCCGTGCCGACCCATTCCGACGATTTTAACGCTTCGGCCTGCTTGCTGGCGAGCAGTTTCATCACCGACTTGACCTGACCGGGTGTCGGCGCGTCGGGCTTCCGATTACCCTTGCTGGGGATGGCAGGCGCCATCAGCGCCTTGGTCACGTCCGCGTCGTCGCAAAGCGGGCAGCGGACTTGGCGCGCGGTACGCTGATCCTCATACGCGCCGCTCGAGCCGAACCACGCCTCGAAAACATGGCCGCCACCGCATTTCAGGTCGAACACGATCATCGTGTCGTCATCGCGCGCTCATCGCACGATCGTGACCGGGGGAATCTCGCGGCGATGCCGCAGGACGGGGATGCGCGCGCGAACCGCCTCGACACGGGCCGGATCGATGTCGGCGAATGCCAGGCTCGCGTCCTCGCCCATATCCAGGATCACGTCACCCCAGGGGTCTACGACGAGCGAATGGCCATAGGTCGCTCGGCCATCGGCGTGGACGCCGGTCTGCGCGGCAGCAACGACATAGGCGCCGGCCTCGATCGCGCGGGCCCGAAGCAAAATGTGCCAATGCGCCGCACCGGTCGGTCGCGTGAACGCAGCGGGGACCGACAGGATCGTCGCGCCCGCATCGCTGAGCGCGCGGTACAACGCGGCAAAGCGCAGATCGTAGCAGATCGATGCGCCGAGCATGCCTACGGGCGTGTCAACCACCACCGCGGTCTCGCCGCCGACATATGACGAGGATTCCCGCCAGCTCTCGCCGGTTGGCAGGTCGACGTCGAACAGATGCAGCTTGTCGTAGCGCGCCCGGATCGATCCCATGGCGTCGATCATGAAGCCACGATTGGCGAACTTGCCGTCCGCACGGCGGATCGCGAGCGAACCGAGATGGACCCAGACTTGCGCATCGCTTGCGGCCTGGCAGACCGCGGCGAGTACCGGGTCATCGCCTTCCGCCACGATCGAAGAAGCGCCGCGCGCCCGGTCGCGATCGATCAGCCCGGACATTTCGGGCGTGAACAATATGCCGGCGCCTGCCGCTGCCGTCTCGTGGATCGCGTCGATCAGCGTGGCGGCGTTGACCGCGGGATCGATCCCGCTGGTCATCTGCAGGATGCCGATCCGCGGCATCAGGCTAGCAGAGGGTCGAGGCCGCCCTTTGCGTCGAGCGCGGCCAGATCGTCGGATCCGCCGATATGCTTCCCGTCGATGAACACCTGCGGCATGGTCATGCGACCGCCCGACCGCTCGACCATCTCGGCCTTTTTCGGGCCGCCCATGGTGACGTCGAACGTCTCGGGCTCGACGCCCTTGGAGGAGAGGAGCTTGAGTGCCCGCGAGCAATAGGGGCAGAACTGCTTGATGTAGATTTCGACTTTAGCCATTCGGGGGAAATGTGGTGTCGGCCTGCGGTTGTCAATCGCTCTGGCCGACGATGCGCCGATCGCCGAGGTCAATCGTCGCGCTCGCCGGACAGGACGCGTGCCCAGCATAAAATCGTTACGGACCGGGCACCTGCGCGCAACAGCACGCGCGTGCACGCGTCGGCCGTCGCGCCGCTGGTGTAGACGTCGTCGACCAGGACGACGGTCTTGCCCTTGAGCCGAGCCTTCGTCTCGACGGCGAACGCGCCGGTGACGGCGGCCGCGCGCTGTCGTCCGCCGAGACCGCGCAACAGCGCCGTACGCCGCGGTCGGGTCAGCATGTCGCGGTCCTGCGGCACGCCGGACAATATCGACAGCGCATCGCCGATCAGCGCCGCCTGGTTGAACCCGCGCGACCAGATCCGCCAGCGATGCAACGGCACCGGTACCAGCAACGCCGCGTCCGCCGGCACCAGCCGCCGCATCCGCAACGCCATCGTCTGTGCGAACGCGATCCGCCCGCCATATTTCAACCGCAACGCCAGGTCGCGCGCTACCGGGCCGTAGGCGACGGCGGCGCGTACCCCGGCATGGCGCGGCGGATCCTGCAGACACGCCGCACACCGCGCGCCCTCGCCACGGTCGAACGCGAACGGGACGTTGCATCCGGCGCACCAGGGCGGAGCGATGAACCGCAGGCTGCTCCAGCATGCCGCACAGAATCGGTGATCCTCCGCGACCGGCGTGCCGCAGCCGGCGCACCGCGGCGGCAGGGCAAAAGCGGCGACGTGGCGAAATAGTCCGATCACCGGTGCGCCCTCCCCCCACAAGGCTTGTCGCGGATGGCGGTGCGCGGCACAAGCGCCACCGTGACCCAAGCCCCTCCAGAAACCTCCGCGCCCGCGATCTTCGACCGCGCTGCGCGCCGCCACCGCCGCGACCGCGCCGCGCCGGCCTATGCCGAGCATGATTTCCTTCGCGCCACGATGCTCGACGGCATTGCCGAACGACTGGGCGCGGTGACGCGGGACTTTACCGACATCCTCGATCTCGGCTGTTTCGACGGTGCGTTCGTCCCGCCCCCCGGCGCACGCGTGGCACGTTGCGATACCGGCTTCGCGTTCGCGCGAGGATCGGGCGGCGTGCAGGCGGACGAGGATCGCCTGCCGTTCGCCGACGCCTCGTTCGATCTGGTGATCAGCGCAGGCGTGCTGGACCAGGTCGACGACCTGCCGGGAGCCTTGACGCTGATCCGCCGCGTACTGCGCCCCGACGGGCTGTTCCTGGGCGCTTTTGTCGGGGCCGGGAGCCTGCCCGCGCTCCGCGGCGCGCTTCGTGTCGCAGAAGCCGACCGCCCTGCCGCCCGCCTTCACCCGCAGATCGACGTCCGCTCGGCCGGTGACCTGCTCATGCGGGCGGGGTTCGCGCTGCCGGTCGCCGATGTGGAGACGCTCGACGTCGGCTACCGCGATCTGGGGCGACTGCTCGGGGACCTGCGCGGCATGGCGGCGAGCAACGTGCTGGCCCAACGCCAGGCGATGACCGCAGGCGTGCTCGCGCGAACGCTAGGCGCATTCGCCGACGCCGCGGACGATCGCGGCCGGACGCACGAGACGTTCCAGATCGTGTTCCTGACCGGCTGGTCTCCCGATCCTTCGCAACCAAAGCCGGCACGTCGCGGCAGTGCCACCGCCTCGCTCACCGACGCGCTCAAGCGGTAAGGCTAGCCGATCATCCCCTCGCCCGCGGCATCGCGTGCGAGGATGCGGCCCATCGCGTCGAACAGCGCGTCCATCGCGACCGGCTTGAAGATCACATCGTCCGCGCCAGCCGCGAGACACCGTTCGCGCAGATCCGGCGCGATATCGGCGGTCACGACGATGATCGGCACGCGCCCCTTGGCATCGGTCCGCGCGCGGATATGTTCGATCGCTGTGACCCCGTCCATGCCGGGCATCCGCAGGTCGACGAGCACGATCGCGAAATCCTGTTCGTCGATGATCTCGAGCCCGCGCTCGGCGCTTTCGGCCTCGACCATCGTAGCACCGGCGACGTCGAGCATATCCTTGACGACACGTCGATTCATTCGGTCATCTTCGATGAACAAGACGTTCACTACCGCGTCCTCGACGGATGGATACACGAGTGGAACGCTACGAACATGATACAGCATCTACGCTCTATGCCGCATGGGATACAAGGTCCGGTTTTGCGCGGTTTTCGGCGACTTGCGCCGCGAACATGGCGCGGATCAGGCCCGCCCCGCTGACCGGTTTTGTGACGACGCGCGTCAGCCCGGTGGCAAGCAGTTCGTCGTGTTCCATCGGAGCCGAAATCGGCCACAACAGCGTCGTCTCGGTACCGCCGATCGCAGCCGCCGCGGCGATCCGCGCGAGCGCCGCGTGCGGCTCGCCATCTGCCCGGATCGTTGCATCGTCGATCAGAACCCGGGCGACGTCGCCAGCACCCAGCCGCGCGATGGCATCGTCCGCCGACACCGCGAACACCACCGGGCCGCCATGGGGCGCGAGCAACGTCTTGAACATGCTCCGCGTGATCGGATTGCGATCGAGGACCAGCGTCACGAACCCGGTCTCGACGTTCGCCTCAGGCCGCGCGACCGGTTCGGCCCGGACCAGCGGCAACACCAGCGTGAACGTCGCCCCCTTTCCTTCGACGCTCGTCACCGAAACGTCGCCGCCCATCGCCCGCGCCAGGTTGCGGCAGATCGACAGGCCCAGCCCGGTCCCGCCGAACTGGCGCGTGGTGCCGGCATCCGCCTGGCGGAAGGATTCGAAGATCTCGTCCAGCTTGCCGGCGGGGATGCCGATCCCCGAATCACTCACCGCGAGGCGCAGTTGGACGTCGTCGATGTCGATCGCCAGCGCGACCTTGCCCGACTTGGTGAACTTCAGCGCGTTCGACAGCAGGTTGAACACGATCTGGCGGACGCGCGCGGCATCCCCCATGATCATCGCCGGGCACCCGCCGAGATCGACCTCGAACGACAGCCCCTTGGCGCGTGCCTGCTCCTCCCACATCCGCGTCGCATCGGTCACCGTCGCGCACAGGTCGAACGGCGCGGACTCGATGGTGAGGTTGCCCGTCTCCATCTTGGCGACGTCGAGGATGTCGTCGACCAGCGCGCGCATCGTCAGCCCGGCGCCGTGGACGACGTTCAGCCGATCGCGGAACACCGGCGTCAGCTTGGCATCCGCGAGCATCACCTGCGTCATCCCGAGGATCCCGTTCAGCGGCGTCCGGATCTCGTGACTGGTGGTCGCCAGGAATTCGGTCTTGGCCGCCAGCGCCTTGCCGAGCGCATCGTTGGTGACCGCGAGGTCGTCGTTCGCGGCGCGGACCTGGTCCCGGCTGCGACGCAACGTCACGATACCGAACGCCAGCAGCGCGATGACGACGGCCACGGCAGCCGCCGCGCCGATGAACACATAGCGCTGGGTCTGCGCCCGCGCTCGCTCGAAGGCGATGCTGCGCTGGAGTTCGGTCGCCTTGAGCTGGCTGATCCGCAGCTCCTGGTTCGCAAAATCGAATCGCGCCGCCATCAGCGCTGTCTTGGTGCTGGTCGCGAGCTTGGTCGCGTTGTCGTCGAGCCGCTTTAGCGCCTGGAGATGCACGAGCGCCGACTTCGCATCGCCGGTCGCGCGGAACACGTCGTAGGCGGTCTGGTGGAAGTCTCGGTAGGAGCCGCCTGTAGTCTTCGGATCGACCCCCACCAGCGCCTTCGCGATCAACTGCTTGGCTTGCGCAAAATTACCGTGCTGCAATGCCGATTGCGCCGCCGTAGCCGTGAGCCGCCCAAGAAGACTCGCATCATCGGGATCGGCCACTGCGCGGCCCATGGCGATCGCGTGATCGGCAAGCCGGAGATTGCCACTGTCGAGCTGAATTCGCGCGCTATTCATGTATATCTGTTCAAGCAGATTACGGCTGCCGAGTTGCTTAGCCAGCATCAGCGCTTGACTGAGTTGTGCCTCTGCTTTGGCAAACTGTCGGGTTTCAGCAAATGCGTTCGCGCGGTTATTGTGGATCGACACTAAGATATTCGCGTCCGAGTGATATACCTCCAGCGCCTGTTGGTAGTATCTCTCAGCCGTCTCCTGGTCTTTGGCCTGGGTATAGAGCAACGCAATGTACACCAGAGCACGAGACTGTCCTCGACCATCGTTCAGGTTTCGATAGATTTCGAATGCCTGCTGATAGTCCGTCAACGCACGACCCACGTCACCTTGATAGCTATCGAGCCATCCCACGGACAAAAGCAGATCACCGTTCAGCTTTGATTTGGGCTCAAATCTCATAACAGATTTGATCGCTTTTCTTACAGGAACATCGGCCTTGGCAGGGTCGTTCAGTCTTAAATAGGCTTCGCCTTGTAGCCACTGCGCCGTTGCGACAGCCACACCCTTTTCATGAGGTCGAGGAATGTCAGACCCCAAGCGTTCCGCAGTGATCGCCTTGGTCAATGCCTTGGCCGGGTCGATCAACATGGTTGCCTTGGCATCGGCAACAGTCGCCTCATATCCATTGACGACAACGGCACCTGCCCGTGCTTGAGCGCTTGCCGGTACTCCGCAAGCCGCTGACAGGATCGCTGCGACCGCCAATATCCATCGATTGGTTGCCAAGATCAGCCGCGCTTCCACACGGTCGCGAGCCGATTGAACGGGGCCCGCGCATCGGCCGCGATCGAAAGATGCTTACCCTCGTCGAGAAAATGAATGAGCGCGTCGAGGTTGATAGGGCGGCTTATGAGGAAACCCTGGATCATGTCGCATCCCATGACGGACAAGAGCGCCATGGCCGCCTGCGTCTCGACCCCCTCGGCAACCACTTCCATCTCCAGCGCATGTGCCAGGTCGATCGTCGAGCGGACAATCAACGGATCGCGGTTGGAACTGGTCAATTGCGTCACGAACAACTTGTCGATCTTCAGTTCGCGCGCCGGCAACTGCTTCAGATAGGCCAGTGAGGACAGCCCAGCGCCGTAATCGTCGATTGCGATGACGATCCCAATACCTGCGAAGACCTTTAGATTGGCGATGGCGCTTTCCGGATCGCGTATCACGGATGTTTCCGTGATTTCGAAACCGAGTTGCGCGCCGCTCTTCTCAACCAAAGCGCATGCACGACGAACGAAGCGTTCGTCGGCTAGCAGCACTCCGGCAATATTGATGAATATCCGCAGGTCATGGCCCTGTTGCGCTAGAATCTTCTGGTCGAGGATCGAGCGGCGGATCGTCCAGAGCGTCAGCGCGACGATATCGCGCGATTCCTCCGCAATCGGGATGAAGTCGCTCGGAAGGACGAGACCGCGCGTCGGATGCCTCCACCGAACCAGCGCTTCCACGCTGGTGATCGCCTGCCGCCGCAGATGAACCTTTGGCTGATACTGGAGAAACAGTTCTTCGTTCTCGATCCCCGCTGCGAGATCTCGCCCGAGTTCCGCGCGGTCGATTGCAGCGGAGTCGCCGGTTACATCGCGTGCAACCGCGACGCGTTCGGACCTCGCCTCGCGAAGCGCATTCTCGGCTTCTTCCACGAGGTGCACCTCGTCCCGGTGTCCTGCCGCAGCGGCTGCACCCAGTTGGAGATGGATGACGTGCGATTCGCCGTCGATGTCGAAAGCGCGCTCGAACGCAACTTCGACCGCGGTGAGCGCCAAATCGAGCGCGAACCTCGCTTCGCTCTCGAACGCGATTTCGGCGATATCCCGGCCCGCGATGACGATCCGCGCGTCCGGTAACGCCTCTGCGATCCTGGCCGCGACATCGACGATCACCATGTCGGCGCGTGGCTTGCCGATATGACGTCGTAACGCTGCGAAGTTGGCGATCTCGGCGAGGACGACGAACCGCCAACCTGCTTGAAGTGCTGAAGAAAGTACGTCGCGGGTCATCTCCGCCCGGACGTCGGAATTCACCCGCACGCCGACGGGCCGCGACACACGCTCGAACTGCGACTGCGGAAATTCCTTCATGCTGCTGACGCTAGCCGCCGACGCATAAAGATAACCTTAAATCGATAGCACACATTCGCTGAAAAACGTGGTTAACGTTTTACAAACGGAATTGTTTAACATCCGGTTATCCATTATAGGCGGTCCTACACCCAAACGGGTGTCAACAAGGGAGCATAAAAATGCTGAAGCTCATCATCTCGTTCATCTACGAAGGCATTCGCCCCTGGTGAATGAATTCGGCCGGTCCGAGTATCGTTAACTGACTGCACAACAGTCCTTTTTCGGTTGCTCGGATCGGCGACTACCTGACCAGGTCTTTCCCGGATGTAATTTAGGCTTGATTTGGATACATCTGTACTCGAAACATCGGCCCTGAGGCGTGCAGCGAGTCGAATTTACTCGCTTTCGTAAGGCTCAGCGCGGCGCGCCGGAAACCGGATTTGGCTACGGGATGGTTAACGCAGCGGTGCAGATGACCAAGTGTTTTGCGCCCTTTCATCACGAATCAGGGCTGGCGATACCGCCAAACACGCTCGCTGCGGCCAACCGGAAAACTTTCTATCGTTTCGTCATCTGCGTCTCGATCAGCTCAGCGGATTGGCGATCTCGAACGCTAGTTTCGGACGACCTGCCTCAGGCCCATAAAGTCACCCGTGCCGTAGCCGGGTTCGAAAATCGCATCGCGTCGTCAACCGATCCGAACTTCAACGCCATCACGTCCAGCGCGTAATTCTGGTTGAGCTTCCACGGCTTGCGTTCGCCCTGCGTCGGTAGCGTCGCGGCGGCACGCTGGACATAGCCCGACGTGAAGTCGAGGAACGACTCGCTCTTCATTGTCGGATCGTCGTTAAACGGCGTCGCCTGGCGCAGCCCGCGTTTCGTCATCGTGTTCAGCAGCCGGCACATGTAGATCGCGGTGAGGTCGGCCTTCAGCGTCCACGA
>JAYVRZ010000377.1:0-20274 GCA_043775965.1 Sphingomonas sp. | reverse complement strand
GCCACCTCCCCCTGGCGGGGGAGGATCGCGGCGCAGGGCCGTTGATCGTTTATGGCCGGGCGGTCGAATACCGGGGCTGGAGCGTGCGTCATCTACCACGTGGGATATCCCAGCGGTCGCCGGGGGTGACAGAGCGATTTGGCGATCGGCGCGACCCCACAGGCCGGATATCGATCGTCCTATCGCATCAGCCCGGCAGCGCGCAGCGCGTTTTCGATCGTTGCCTGGATACTGCCGGGAGCTTCGGCACGCGGTTTCGGCGCAGGCTTCGGCGTCACGGGGATCGCGACTTTCGCCATGCGCTCGACCGGCATGGGCTTTGCCGCAGTCTCGGTCTTCCTGGTCGTAACCAGGCCCCAGGACTCCGCGATCACCGCCGTGCTCGAAATCCCGACGTCGAGCATATACGGCCCCGCCGCGCCCAGCCGGTCGCCCCGCGACGGATCGATCGGCGTGCCGTGACCCATGCCCGGCACGGTCCAGTCCTCGACCACGTCACGCCCTTCCGCGTCCGACCAGATGCGGTGGATCGCGGTTCCCACCCGTTCCGTCCGCATCGCCGTCGCGTCGACGCCGTGGACACCGCGCCACTGCCGCGCGATCGTGTCCGCGTTCGATACGCTGACCGTCGCGTCCGCGCCGCCATGCCAGATCGCGAGCGTCGGCCAGCGTCCCTCATGCCCGCGCGCGCCGCTGCGGACCGCGTCGACCAGCGCGCGATCGCTGGTGTCGTCATGCCCGCGCATCCGGTCGAACGCCTGCGACATGCCCGTCGCGGTGCCATAGGCGATGCCGCCGATCACTGCGCCGCCGGCGAACAGGTCGGGCCGGGTGGCGAGCATCGCCATCGTCATCGCACCGCCCGCCGACAGGCCGGTGACGTAGATCCGCTGGCGGTCGAGTCCGTGCAGGGCGATCATCGTCTCGGTCATCTGCGCGATCGATTCCGCCTCGCCGCCCAGCTGCCCGGTGTCCTCCGACGCGAACCAGTTGAAGCAGAGATTGGGGTTGTTCGCGCGCGTCTGTTCGGGAAACAGCAGCGCGAAACCGGCGCGATCGGCGAGCTGCGACCAGCCGGATCCCTGGTCGTATCCCGCCGCGGTCTGCGTGCAGCCGTGCAGGACGACGACCAGCGGCGCCGACGCCGGCAGGTCGCGGGGCACATGGGCATAACCGAGCAGGGCACCGGGATTGGTCCCGAAACCGGTCAGCGGTGTCAGTCGGCCGGGGCCGGTCGTCGTCGGGGACGGCATCGCTCCGGCACGCGCCATGCGCGCGATGGTATCGGCTATGTTTCTCAAAAATAGAGCCTTTCGTCGCAAGGCGTACTCGGCCGCGATCCTGCCTCAACGTAGCATATAGGCAATCGTTGCTGCGCTGCAGCAAAAACGTCGTTCTGCCTAGAGCGTATCGCACGCCTCGGCGATCGCGGCATAGACTGCATCGAGGTCCGTATCGTCGATGCAATAGGGCGGCATGACGTAGACGGTGTTGCCGAGCGGGCGGAGCAAAAGGTCGCGCGCGCCGAAAAAGGCGAGCAGGCGCTGCCCGATCTGGGACAGGTATCCATCCTCGCCGCGCAGTTCGACCGCGGTGATGGTGCCGATCGCACGGGCATTGGCGATCCGTGGATTTCCAGCGAGCGCGTCGAGTCGGGTGCGTTGCCGTGCGGTCAGGTCGGCGATGCGCTCGCGCACGGGCTCGTCGCGCCATATGCCGAGGTTCGCGTTGGCGGCGGCGCAGGCGATCGGGTTGGCGGTGTAGCTCGACGAGTGGAAGAACATCCGCGCGCGGTCTGTGCCGTAATGCGCCTGGTAGATCGGCTCGGTCGCCATCGTCACCGCAAGCGGGATCGCACCGCCGGTCAGGCCCTTCGACAGGCAGAGGATGTCGGGCACGACGCCCGCCTGTTCGCACGCGAGCAAGCTGCCGGTGCGGCCCCAGCCGGTCATGACCTCGTCGGCGATGAACAGCACGCCGTGATGCGCGCAGATCCGCCGCATCTCGCGCAGGATGTGGGGCGAGTAGATATGCATCCCGCCCGCCCCGAGCAGCAGCGGCTCGACGATGAACGCGGCCGGGTGCGCGGCACAGGCGGCCTCCAGCGCGTCGAGCGTCGCCTGCTCGCGGCCGGCGGCGGGGAAGGGGATCGTGCCGACGTCGAACAGCAAAGGTGCATAGGCGCGGTTGAAGACGCCGCGTGCGCCGACCGACATCGCGCCGATCGTGTCGCCGTGATAGCCGTGTTCGAGCACGAGGATGCGGTGGCGATCCTCAGCCCGGTCGAGCCAATAGCCGAGCGCCATCTTCAACGCGACCTCGACGCTGGTCGAGCCGGAATCGGAGAAGAACACGCGCGTGAGGTCGGGCGGCATGATCGCGGTCAGCCCGCGCGCGAGGTCTTCGGCGGGCTGGTGCGTCCAGCCGGCGAAGATGATCTGGTCGAGCTTGCCGGCCTGTTCGGCGATCGCGGCCATGATCCGCGGGTTTCCGTGGCCGTGCGTGGTGACCCACCAGGACGAGATTGCGTCGACGACCCGCCGTCCGTCGGACGTGTAGAGCGCGGCGCCCTCGGCATGCGTGACGAGCGGAATGGGTTCGCGAAGGCCGTGCTGGGTGAAGGCGTGCCAGACGGGGGAGTCGCTCATCGCAACGCATCCAGGTCGAAGTGCGCGGCGAAGGCCTCCGCCAGGCTCGCGACGTTCAGCGGATCGAGGCGGGGCAGGCGGCCGAGGCGGCGGACCTTGCCGAGCGTCGCGATCGTCGCCTCGCTGTCCTCGACCGCGTCGCCGACGAACGCGATGCCGAGAATCGGTATGCCGCGGCTGCGCAAGGCCTCGATCGAGAGCAGGCTGTGGTTGATCGTGCCGAGCCCGGTGCGGGCGACCAGCACGACCGGTTTCTGCCACTGCGCGAACAGGTCTGCGAAGATCAGGTCGCGGGTGACCGGGACCATGACCCCGCCCGCACCTTCGATCACCAGCGGGCCATCGACGGCCGGCAGTGCGAGCCGGTTAAGATCGATCGTCACGCCGTCGATCTCGGCCGCCAGATGCGGCGAGCAGGGGGTCTCGAGCCGGTACGCCTCGGGCAGGATGCTGTCGGCGGGTACGCCCAGCGCGGCAACGGTCGCGGCGTCGCTGCCGTCCGCGAGCCCGGCCTGGATCGGCTTCCAGTAGCGCGCGCCGAGCGCGACCGCGAGGCCGGCGGCGACCACGGTCTTGCCGATGTCGGTATCGGTGCCGGTGACGACGATCGTGCCGGTCATCGCAGTGCGTCTCCCAATATTGCGCCCAGCGCCTCGACGTCCGCGACCGTGGCGTTCAGCGTCAGCGAGATGCGGAGCCGCGACGTTCCTTCGGGCACGGTCGGCGGGCGGATGCCGCGCACGTCGAACCCGGCTGCCTGGATCGCGCCGGCGACGCGCATCGTCCGCCCCGCATCGCCGAGTATCAGCGGGAGGATCTGCGAGCCGGTCGCCGTGATCCCGTGCGGGGCGAGCACACGATCTGCCGCCGCGATCAGGTGCCATAGCCGTTCGCGGCGCGCGGGCTCGTCGGTGCAGATCCGCAGCGCCTCGCCGACCGCCAGCGCCATCAGCGGCGAGGGTGCGGTCGAGAAGATGAAGCCGCGCCCGCGGTTGACGATGAAGTCGCGCATCACCGCCGGCCCGCACAACAGCGCGCCCTCGCAGCCCAGCGCCTTGCCGCAGGTCCGCAGCGTGATGACGTTCGCGCGGCCGTCGAGCGTTTCGGCCAGCCCGCGGCCGTCGGTGCCGAACACGCCGGTCGCATGCGCCTCGTCGATCAGCAGGATCGCGTCGTGGCGTTCGGCGACCAGCGCGAGGTCGGCGAGCGGCGCCTGGTCGCCGTCCATGCTGTAGAGGCTCTCGACCGCGATCCAGACCCGGCCGGTGCCGCCGCCTGCGCGCCACAGGGTGATCGCATCCTCGAATGCGGTAGCGTCGTTGTGCGCGGCGCTCACGCATGTCGCGCGGGTGAGGCGCATGCCTTCGTGCGCGCTCGCGTGGATCAGCGCGTCGTGGACGATCAGGTCGCCGCGCTGAGGCAGTGTCGCGAACAGGATCGTGTTGGCGATATAGCCGCTCGGGAAGAACAATGCCGCCTCGGTTCCAAAGAACCGCGCCGCGTCCGCTTCAAGTGCTTCGTGCTCGGGGGCGTTGCCGCGTAGCAGGCGCGAGCCGCCCGAGCCGACCGCGGTGCCGTTTGCGAGCGCATCGCGCATCGCGTTCCGCAGGCGGGGCGACCTGGCGAGCCCGAGATAGTCGTTCGAGGCGAAGTCCACGCCCTGTCGCGGGCGGAGCGATCGGTATCGGTCCGCGGCGGCCAGCCCGGCAAGGTCTCGTTCCTGGTCCGCGAACATCATGGGCGTGCCCTAACCGCAACGCGCCGCGAAGACGATCCCCGCCGATGACCGTCGCCGCGTAAATCGCGCTCGCACAAATTCGTGGGCTGAATTATCGTATAAAAAAGGGAGAGTGTGATGCCAGGTTTGACCCGCCGTTCGGTGCTGGGAGGGAGCGCGCTTGCGTTGACCGCGGCGGCCACGCCTGCGTTCGGGACGCCGGCCTTCGCGACGACCACGGCGCCCGACACCCCGTCGCCGCGATCCCGCGAGCGGCTGGCGGCATGGCGGTTCCATCTCGGCCATGCAGCGGATGTCGCGCGCGATTTCGGGTTCGGGCGCAACCAGCGGACCTTTGCCAAGGCGGGTGCGGCGACTGCGGATGCGGCGGCGGTCGCATTCGACGATGCCGGCTGGCAGCAGGTCCGGGTGCCGCATGACTGGGCGGTCGCGCTGCCGTTCGCGCCGCCCGCCGCGCCGGCATCGAAGGAGACCGAGGACGCGGTCGCGGCGCACGGGTTCAAGGCGATCGGCCGTGATCATCCGGCGAACAGCATCGGCTGGTATCGCTGCCCGATCGCGGTCACCGCGGACGATCGCGGGCGCCGGTTGTGGCTGGAGTTCGACGGCGTTTTCCGCGATTGCCTGGTGTTCGTGAACTGCCATGTGGTCGGCCGGAACGAGAGCGGCTACGCGCCGTTCCGCGTCGAGATCGACGATTTCCTCGACTATGAAGGCGGCGGCAACGTCATCGCCGTGCGCGTCGATGCGACGCTGGGCGAGGGCTGGTTCTACGAAGGCGCGGGGATCTACCGCCATGTCGACCTGGTCCGCGCGGACGCGGTGCACGTGCCGCAATGGGGGACGGTGGTGCGCGCCGATGTGCAGGCGGAAGGCGCGGCGGTTTCGGTCGCGACCGAGATCGTCAACAGCGGCGATGCGCAGGTCGACGGCGTCCTGCGCCAGCGTATCGTCGGTGCCGATCGCCGCGCCGTCGCCCGGTTGCCGGATACCGCGTTCACGCTGGCGGCGGGCGAACGCCGCTCGCTCGCCCGGCAGGGGCGTGTCGAGGCGCCGGCGCTGTGGTCGATAGAGACGCCGACGCTGTATACCGTCGAGGCCGAGATCGCGATCGGCGGGCGGGTCGTCGACCGCTACGATACGCGGTTCGGGGTTCGCACGATCCACTTCGACGGCGCGCGCGGCTTCCTGCTCAACGGCAGGCCGGTCAAGCTGCTGGGGACCTGCAACCACCAGGATCATGCCGGCGTCGGCACCGGTATCCCCGATGCGCTGCACGCGTGGCGCGTCGCGCAGTTGAAGGACATGGGCTCGAACGCTTGGCGCAGCGCGCACAACCCGCCCGCGTCTGCGCTGCTCGACGTCTGCGATGCGACCGGCATGATGATGATCGTCGAGGCGCGGCTGAACAGCAGCGACGACGAGGCGATGGCGCAGCTCGACCGGATCGTCCGCCGCGACCGCAACCGGCCGAGCGTGATCGCCTGGTCGCTCGGCAACGAGGAACCGCAACAGGGCTCGGCCAAGGGTGCGCGCGTGACGGCCGGGATGCAGGCGGCGGTGCGCAGGCTCGATCCGACCCGCCCGACGACGTTCGCGTTCGATAACAGCTGGGACAAGGGCGCGGCCAAGGTCGTCGACGTGGTCGGCTTCAACTATCGCACCGACAGGATCGAGGCGTTTCACCGGCAATTCCCCGACGTACCGACGATGGGGACGGAGACGGGCAGCACCGTCGCGACGCGCGGGGCGTATATCAACGATGTCGCTGCGCACGTGGTGCGTGCCTATGACACCGAGCATCCGTGGTGGGCATCGACCGCGGAAGCCTGGTGGTCGATCGCCGCGACGCGACCGTATATCGCGGGCGGGTTCATCTGGACCGGCTTCGACTATCGCGGCGAACCCACGCCGTTCGCGCAGTTTCCGAGCATCTCCAGCTATTTCGGCGTGCTCGACACGTGCGGTTTCCCGAAGGACAATTTCCACTATTACCGGGCGTGGTGGCGCCCGGACCTGCCGCAGGTCCACCTGCTGCCGCACTGGACCTGGTCGGGACGCGAGGGCCAGCCGATCGAAATATGGGCGCACGGCAATTGCGACGAGGTCGAGCTGGTGCTGAACGGCCGCTCGCTCGGGCGCAAGGCGATGCCGCGCAACGGGCATCTCGCCTGGAGCGTACCCTATGCGCCGGGCAGGATCGAAGCGCGTGGCTTCAATCGCGGACGCCGCGTGGCGTCGTCGGTGCGCGAAACCGCGGGGGCAGCCGCGGCGGTACGGCTCACCGCGGACCGCCGGGTGGTGAAGGCGGACGGTGACGACGTGGTGATGCTGCGCGCGGAGATCGTCGATGCGCGCGGGCGGCCGGTGCCCGACGCGGACACGCTGCTGCGGTTCGAGACCAGCGGCGGCGCGGCGGTGATCGGGGTCGGCAACGGCAATCCGACCAGCCTGGAGCCCGACGTCGCGGTCCAGCGCCGCGCCTTCCACGGCCTGGCGCAGGCGATCGTCCGGGTCGGCACGCAGGCGGGGCCGTTTGCGGTCCGGGTGAGCGGCGACGGGATCAAGCCGACCTCGTTGCGGATCACGGCGATGCCCGAGGGAGACCGCTGATGCGCCGCCTCGGCCTCCTCCTCGCACTGCTCGCCTCGACGGCGACGGCACAGCCGCTAGCGCCCAAGCCGGCGAGCGGGGTCTATCTCGGCGCCGACCTGTCCTACGTCAACGAGATGGAGGATTGCGGTGCGATCTATCGCGCGAAGGGTAAGCCGGTCGATCCGTTCGTCCTGATGAAGGCGAAGGGGGGAAATATCGTCCGCGTCCGCCTCTGGAACGACGCGAAGTGGACCCGGTACAGCGGCCTTGCCGACGTCACCAGGACGATCCGGCGGGCCAGGGCGGCAGGCATGCAAGTGCTGCTCGACTTTCATTATTCGGACGATTGGGCGGACGGCGAGAAGCAGATCGCGCCTGCAGCCTGGGCGAAGCTCGACACGGCGGGGCAGGCCGAGGCGTTGTATGCCTATACGCGCGACGTGCTGGGCAAGCTCGACGCGCAGGGGCTGATGCCGGAGATGGTGCAGGTCGGCAACGAGACGAACCCCGAACTCATGGGGGGCACGAAGGATCGTGCGATCGACTGGACGCGCAACGCGATGTTGCTGAACGCCGGGATCAAGGCGGTGCGCGACGCGGGCAAGGTCGCGAAGGTCAATCCGCGGATCATGCTGCATATCGCCCAGCCCGAGCATATCGCGGCATGGTTCGACGCGGCGGGTGCGGCGCGCGTGCGCGACTTCGACGTGATCGGCATCAGTTACTACCGCAAATGGTCGACGCGGACGCCGGCGCAACTCGGCGAGACGATCGCGCTGGCCAAGGCGCGGTACAAGGCGGACGTGATCGTGGTCGAGACCGCCTATCCGTTCAGCCCGGTCGGCGAGGATGCGTCGCCGGACCTGCTGGGGAAGGATTCGCTGTTGCCGGGCTATCCGGCGACGCCGCAGGGGCAGCTGAACTATCTGGTCGACCTGACGCAGACGGTGGTCGATGCGGGCGGGATCGGCGTGGTGTACTGGGAGCCGGCCTGGGTTTCCACGCCGTGCAAGACGCGGTGGGGTACGGGCTCGAACTGGGAGAATGCGGCGTGGTTCGGGCTCGGGCGGCACGAGGCGTTGCCTGCGTTCGACTTTCTCGGGCGGCGATATGTGAAGCGGGCGAAGTAGGGGGCTTCAAACCCAGGGGGCATACCATCCGCGATTTTGGTAATCATACCCAGTATACCGCACCGTCATCCCCGCGCAGGCGGGGATCCATATCCTCGAACGTTTCCGATTCTGTCGTGAGGGTAGCCAGTATGGGTTCCCGCCTTCGCGGGAATGACAGCTTCTGATCCAAGGCTGAACCCTTGGCCATTCATCCCGAGTAGCCTCGATATGCTATTTTGCGGGGTACTCGGTCGCTACTCGGCACGAATGGGAAGCCCCGTCACTCCGCCTTCAACGCGGCGATGAAGCCGGCTGCACGCTTACCCACATCCGCGGCGGTCATGCCCGGCGCATAGAGGGCGGAGCCGAGGCCGAAGCCGGCGGCACCTGCCTTGCGCCATTCCGCCATGATCTCGGGCACGACGCCGCCGACCGGCAGCACGCGCGTATCCTTGGGCAGGACCGCGCGCATCGCCTTCAGGACGGCGGGGCTGGCGGCTTCGGCGGGGAACAGTTTCAACACGGCGGCGCCGGCTTCGAGCGCGGCGAACGCCTCGGTCGGAGTCGCGATGCCGGGGAGCGCGACATAGCCGCGCTCGGCCGCCGCGGCGATCACGCGGACGTTCGCGTTGGGCGCGATGATCAGCGTGCCGCCGGCCGCGCCGACCGCTTCGACGTCCTCCACCCGCAATACCGTGCCGGCGCCGACGACTGCGCGGCCTTCGAGTTTGCGGGCCAGCCGCGCGATGCTGTCGAGCGGATCGGGCGAGTTCATCGGCACTTCGAGGATCGTGAAGCCCGCGGCGACGAGCGCTTCGCCGATCTCCTCGACCTCGTCGGGCTTCACGCCGCGCAGGATCGCGATCAGCGGGCATTTCGCGAAGGCGGCGTCAAAGGCTTGGCGGTGGTCGGTCATGCTGCGAGGTCCTGGATGCGGGTGATGCCGGCGACGAACGCGGCTTGGCTGTCGATATGGTGCGAGTGGCCGCCGAGCGCATCGATCGCGCTGGCGTACAGCGCACCGAGTGCTGGGTCGGCGAGGATGTGGACGGTGTCGCCCGGCGCGATCCGCGCGGCGGTGTCGGCGCCGATCAGCAGGCCGCTGGCGAACGAGGCGGCGTGGGCGTCGTCGGCAAGCCCGAGCACGCCGCGCGCGCGGATCGCGAACAGGCTGGCGGCGAGATCGCGTTTCGCGCCCTCAGCGACGCCTTCGAGAAAGGCTGCGCCCGGCTCGACCGGATGGCCGAGCTGGCGCGACAGGACGCCGTGCGCGCGGAGCAGGGCGAAGAGCTCGCCGGTCATCGCGGTGGTGAACCGCGTGATCGCGGCGCCTTCGAGCGTCGCCCATTTGCAATGCGTCCCCGGCTGGCAGAGCAACGCATCGGCGGGCACGAGGCCGGCGGCGACCGCGCCGAGCAGCTGGACCTCCTCGCCGCGCATCACGTCGGCGTGCAGCCCGTCGCGGTACGACAGGCCCGGCACGATCGCGGTGCGCGCGTCGATCCGGTCGAGCGCGGCGGCGACGTCCGCCAGCCCGGCGGGGGCAGCGACATAGGGGACGTTGCGCCAGCCGATGTTCGATCCGACCATGCCCGCCAGCAGCATCGGCAGGTCGCCGAGCCGGCCGCGGATGCCGGCGACTTCGGCCTCGTAGTCGCCCGCAGCAACGTTCGCCGCGCCGCGATCGTCGCGCTCGGTGGCGACGACGCTACCGTCCTCGATGCGGAAGGCGCGACGGTTGGTCGTGCCCCAGTCGACTGCGATAAACGAACGCATGCTCACCAATCGAACCTCACTACTCGGACTAAAACACCGTATTCCATCGCGCCGCCGAGGATCGTTACCACGCCGGCCGCTGCGCCACCGAAGCTTCGCGTCGCCGTCGATGTTTCGTGACGATAGACTCTGCGGTGCCCGGCCTCGGACAGCCCCATAGTTTCCGCACAACGTTTATACGACAAATATCGACCGTCCAGTCTACCGTCCAGTCTGTCGGATCAGCCGATACGGGGGTCGGCGCGTGACACGCCGACGATGTTGCGCCAGAACTCGGGGCGATGGCTACCGACATGACCGACAACGATATTCCCCCCGCCGGATCGGGCCGCAACCTGACGCACGGCATGCTCGACACGCTGGGGCGCGCGATCGTGACCGGACGATACGAGACGCGGCCGTTTCCGACCGAGGCGGAGATCGCCAAGACGCACGGGGTCAGCCGCTCGGTCACGCGCGAGGCGGTCAAGATGCTGACGGCGAAGGGGCTGGTCAGTGCGCGACCGCGGCAGGGTACGGTCGTGCAGCCGTCGAGTGCGTGGAACCTGTTCGATACCGACGTGCTCCGCTGGACCCTGGAGCGCAAGTTCTCGGTCGAGCTGCTGCGACACTTCAACCAGCTGCGCGTGGCGATCGAGCCCGAGGCGGCGGCGTTGGCGGCGCGGTTCGGCGATGCGGCGGACCTGCGCGCGATCCGGGCGGGACTGGAGCAGATGGAGGCGGGCGAGGCGGGCCACACCGATCCGCTGGAGGCGGACATCGCGTTTCACGTCGCGATCCTGCGCGCGTCGAAGAACCCGTTCTACGCGCAGTTCCAGTCGGTGGTGTCGACCGCGCTGCGCACCTCGATCCGCTTTACCAACCGGATCAAGGGGCGCTCGGCCAACGTCGGCGACCATGCCGCGGTGGCGGACGCGATCATCGCGCGCGATCCAGAGGCAGCGAAGGTGGCGATGACGCGGATCATCGGCGACGTGCTGGTGCTGATCGGCGAGGATTAGGCGAACGGGTCGGTCAGGGCGTTTTGCCGCGGATGTCGGTTGGAGGACGTTCCCCGCCCGTGGCAACCGTTCGTCCACGGCAATCGGACTGATCCAGGATAGTATTGCAGGAACGGCCATTGCGTCCTCTCGTTGACCTCCACCAACGAGAGGAATGCGAGTGCTTGAGCGTAGCCGTCAGGTCGAGAGCGAAACCCCCGAGCTCGCCGCAACGCCTCCGCAAATGACTGCTCCCGTCGCCGTCGCGCTGGTCGAGCGGTTGGCGGAGGGCGACATCGTCTTCGTCGCCGCCGACGACCAGCGTGCGACCGAGATCGCCGCCATCGCCACGGCGCTCGATCCCGATGCGATCGTCGTGCACCTTCCGTCGAGCGATGCGCTGCCCGGAGATGACGCGCCTGCATCGCCGGCGAACGTCGGCCGGCGGGTCGCCGCGCTGCGCCGTATCCGTGCCGCGGTCGAGAGCGGCAGCGGACGGGTCCTGCTGGTGACGACCGCCGAGGCAACCGCGGTTCGCTATCCTGCACCCGCGATGTTCGACGCCGCACCGCCGCGGCTGGCGGTGGGCGACGCACTCGACGTCGAGGCGTTTGCCGCGACCGCCGCGGAGATCGGCTACACTGTCGACGACCGGATCGACGAGCCGGGCGAGATCGCGGTGCGGGGCAATGTCATCGACATATTCCCCGCGGATCGGGAGATGCCGGTCCGCGTCGAGTTCGTCGATGGCCGTATCACCGGACTGCGCGATTACGACCCGGTCTCGCAACTGGGCTTGGCGGAGATCGAGATCGTCGAGATCGGGCGCTCCACCGAACCGGTCGCGGACGATGGCGGCTCGGTGCTGGCGCATCTGCCGGGCGCCGCCGTCGCGTTCGACGCGGACGCAGACCGCCGGCGCACGCGGTTTCTGGGTATCGCCGCCGACGGCCTGCCGCGTCGCAAGGCGGCGAAGGACCTGGTGGTCGCCAAGGCCTGGGCGGACGAACTCGCCAAGCGTGATATTCTGACGATCGCGACGACCGGGGAAGCCCCGCCGCGCTTCGTCGAGCAACGCGATCCGGCGCGCGGTTTTGCGAAGTTCGCGCGGAGCGTCGCCGCCGATACGAGACTGGTGCTGGTCGGTTCGCCGCGCGACCTGCGGTTCCTGCAGCCACGGCTGGAACGCAGCGCCAAGATCGCGTTCATCCGCGGCGAACGGTGGTCGGACGTGCTCGCCGCCGAGCCGGGCACGGCGACGATGCTGGTGGCGCCGATCGATCGCGGCTTCTGCGCGCCCGGCGTCACCGTGATTGCCAGCGCCGACCTGCTCGGCGGTCGCGCACGCGGCGACGAGATCCGGGCAAGCGTTGCGGATGCGTTCGCCGGGCTGTTCAGCGAGCTGCGGTGCGGTGACGTGGTGGTCCATGAAGACTTCGGGATCGGTGTCGTCCGCGGCCTCGAAATGCTTCCGGACAGCGATGGCGATGCGATCGTGCTGGGCTATGCCAAGGAGGGCCGGCGCCTCGTTCCCGTCGCCGAAGCGGACCGGATCTGGCGCTATGGCGCCGATGAGGACGCTGTCACGCTGGACGCGCTCGACGGCTCGTCCTGGCAGAAACGGCGCGGCGCGATCGACGCGGCCATCGCCGAAAGCGCGCGCGACCTCGCCGCGATCGCCGCCGAGCGCGCGGCACGGACGACCGATCCGATCGAGCCCGACCGCGTCGCCTACGAACGATTCGCGGCCGGGTTCGCGTTCACCGAAACGCCGGACCAGGCGCGCGCGATCGCAACGACGCTCGCCGATCTCGCCAGCGGCAAGCCGATGGACCGGCTGGTGATCGGCGATGTCGGTTACGGCAAGACCGAGATCGCGCTGCGGGCGGCGGCGGCGGTCGCCCTGTCCGGCCGTCAGGTGGCGATCGCGGCGCCGACGACGGTGCTCGTCCGGCAGCATCTCGATACTTTCACCAGGCGGTTCGCCGGCACCGGCGTGAGCGTGGCCGGGCTGTCGCGATTGTCGAGCGCCGCGGAGAAGGCACGCGTCAAGGCCGGGCTCGCCGACGGATCGATCGGCGTCGTGATCGGCACCGGCGCGATCGCAGGCAAGGGCGTCGCGTACCGCGATCTCGCGCTCGTGGTGATCGACGAGGAGCAGCGTTTCGGCGCGGCGGACAAGATGAAGCTGCACGCGCTCGGGACGGGGCACGTCCTGACGCTCAGCGCCACGCCGATTCCGCGCACGCTGCAATCGGCGATGATCGGGCTGCAGGGCATGTCGGTGATCGCGACCCCGCCTGCGCGCCGCCAGCCGATCCGCACCGCGGTCGCCGATTTCGACGATGCGACGGTGCGGGCGGCGCTGCGGCGCGAGCGCGCGCGGGGCGGCCAGAGCTTCGTGGTGGTGCCGCGGATCGACGACATGGCGCCGCTCGCGGCCAGGCTCGCCAAGCTCGTGCCCGAACTCGGATTGGTCCAGGCGCACGGCAAGATGCCCGCGGCCGAGATCGACGAAGCGATGGTCGCGTTCGCGGCGGGGGACGGCGACGTGCTGCTCGCGACCAACATCATCGAGGCGGGGCTCGACGTGCCGCGCGCGAACACGATGATCGTCCACCATGCCGATCGGTTCGGCCTGTCGCAGCTTCACCAGTTGCGCGGGCGGGTCGGACGCGGCGGACGGCGCGGGCAGGTGATGCTGCTGACCGATGGCAACGCGACGATCGCCGAGGCGACGCTGAAGCGGTTGCGGACGTTGCAGGCGTTCGACCGGCTCGGCGCGGGGTTCGCGATCAGCGCGCGCGATCTCGACCTGCGCGGCGCCGGAGACTTGGTAGGCGAGGCGCAGGCCGGGCACATGAAGCTGATCGGGATCGACCTGTACCAACACCTGTTTGCGCGCGCACTGCGGCTCGCGCGGGGCGAAGAGGTCGACGACTGGGTGCCCGAGCTTCACCTCGAGGTTGGTGGTAGCCTGCCCGAGGCGTGGATTCCCGAGGAGGAGGTGCGGCTGTCGCTGTATGCTCGGCTCGCGCGGCTGGCCGATGTCGCGGCGCTGGACGGGTTCGAGGCGGAACTGGAGGATCGCTTCGGGACCGTGCCCGAGCCGGCGCGTCACCTGTTGCTGATGGCGCGGATCCGCATGCTCGCATGGGCGGCGGGGATCCGGCGGATCGACGCGGGGCCGGCCGGCATCGCGTTCACGCCGCTGGACAGGCTTGCGGACCTGTCGCTCGACGGGCTGGTCAAGAAGAACGGCCGGTGGATCGCGCCGCTCGCGATCGCCGATCCGGTCGAGCGCGCCGAGCGTATCGAGGCGCTGCTCGACCCGTCGACCGACTGATCATTCGGCGGCGGTCGCCAGCGATAGCGACAGCGCCTCGTCTGCCAGCGCCGCGAGTACGCCGCGCAGCAGATCGACCACGGCGGCAAAGCCGGCGCCGGGAGCGTAGAGCTTGCGGTCGAGGTACAGAGTGCGATCGAGTTCGAGCTGGATCGCATGGATGCCGAGATCGGGGCGCATGTGGCGTTCGAGGATGTGGCCGCCCGCATGGGGTGCATTGAGTCCGACCGAGAACCGGCGGGCGATGCATTCCGCCTCGACCCGGGCGACGAACCGCGGCGCGCTGGAATGGCCGAACCGGTCGCCGATCACGATCCGCGCGCCGCCGCCCGGCGTGTTCAGCGGCGGCATCGAATGCAGGTCGAGCAGCACCGCGACGCCGAACCGCGCATGCGCCGCCGCCAGCGCTGCGGCGAGCGCGGCATGATAGGGGCGGTAGTCGTTCGCGATCCGTGCGGTGACGTCGGCATCGGTAAAGCGCCGCGCCCACAGGTCGCCTGCGCCCGATGCGCGCCGCGGGACCAGGCCGAGCCCGCTGCGGAGCTTGGCGGATTGTTGCACCAGGGGAATGGCGGGTGCGCCCTCGTCGAGCAGCGGATCTCGCTCGTGCTCGGCGCGGTTGAGGTCGATCCAGGCGCGCGCCCGGGTCTGGACGATCATCGCCTGGTCGGTGCGAGCGGAGCGTGCGACGGCATCGACCAGTCGATCCTCGAGCGGGAGCAGCCCGGCGAACGGCCCGCGCAACGCCGCCTTCAGCGCGAGCGGATAGTCGCGGCCGGCATGTGGCACGGAGATCACCACCGGGCTTGCCGGTGGCGTCGCGCCCACGCGCTCGAAGGAAGATCCGTGCATCGGACCACGCTAGGGCGAGCGTTCGGCGCGGGCAATCGATCTGGAAATCTTAACCGCTTTGCGCGTAGGTCGGTTTACGAAACGCTGTGCGAAAACGGGACTTTTGATCGATGTTGCGAATCCTGCTGGCCGAAGACGATCAGGTCATGCGCGAATATCTGACGCGGGCGCTCGAACGCTCCGGCTATGCCGTCACCGCGGTCGATCGCGGGACGGCGGCGATCCCGCTGCTGGAGACCGAGACGTTCGACCTGTTGCTGACCGACATCGTCATGCCCGAGATGGACGGTATCGAACTGGCACAAAAGGCCGGCGAGATGTGCAAGGACCTGCGCGTGATGTTCATTACCGGCTTTGCCGCGGTGACGCTGAAGGCCGGCCGGGCGATGCCGCAGGCGCGCGTCCTGTCCAAGCCGTTCCACCTGCGCGACCTGGTCGCGGAGGTCGATCGGCTGTTCGAGATGGATAATGTCGCGGGCACGCATTGATCGCTTGCACCCCGCGATAGTCGCGGCTAGTGGAGCCCTCCGGCGGGCGTGTAGCTCAGTGGTAGAGCACTGTGTTGACATCGCAGGGGTCGCAAGTTCAATCCTTGCCACGCCCACCATTAAAACCCCGTCAGCCTCATGGGCTGGCGGGGTTTTTGTCTTTCCCGACCGCGCGTTAGATCCAAGCCGCCTTGGCGTGCGATCCTGTCTTGCCCAATCGCTGAATCCTGCCATGCGGCGCCGATGATTCGTACGCCGCTTTGCACCGCCACCGTCCTTCTCCTGTCGTCGGGCGCAGCCTTCGCCCAGTCGACCGTCACGCCGCCAGCGGAGACGACCCCGGACATCGTCGTCACCGGACGCGGGCTGGACGCGGCGCCGGGCGACAGCGCCTACGACATCGTCACGATCGACCGTGACCGGATCCAGGCGAATGCGAGCAGCCGGCTGGAGAGCGTGCTTGCCGGCGTCGCCGGATTGCAGCAATTCCGCCGCTCCGATTCACGCAGCGCCAACCCGACCAGCCAGGGCATCTCGCTGCGCGGCATCGGCGGCAACGCGTCGAGCCGAGCGCTGCTGATCCTCGACGGCGTGCCGCAGGCGGATCCGTTCGGCGGCTGGGTCGCGTTCCCGGCCTATGCGACCGGCCGGCTCGGCCGCATCCGCGTGACGCGGGGCGGGGGCAGCGGGTACCAGGGACCTGGCGCGCTGGCCGGCACGGTCGAGCTGGAAAGCGCGACGCCCGACCAGTTGACGCCGTTCCAGGGCAGTATCGCCTATGGCAGCCGCGACTCGGTCGACGCGCAGGGCTCGGCGGCGCTGGTCCGCGGCTCGGGGTTCGCGACGCTGTCGGGCGCCTATGCACGCGGCGACGGCTTCACGCCGACCGTCGAGGAGAGCCGGGGGATCGTCGATCGGCCGGCACCGTACGAGCAGGCATCGGGTGCGTTGCGGACCGTCGTCGGAATCGGCGCGAAGACCGAGTTGCAGATGAATGCGAGCGCGTTCACCGACCGTCGGGACCGCGGGAGCGACTTCACCGACAACAAGAGCGAGGGCGCCGACGCGAGCATCCGGCTGATCGGTCGCGGCGCATGGGGCTATTCCGCGCTCGCCTATCTGCAGACGCGCGCGTTCGCGAGCAGCTTCAACAGCATCAATGCTGCACGGACGACCGCGATCCAGTCGCTGAACCAGTATAATACGCCCGCCACCGGGCTCGGCGGGCGGATCGAGATCCTGCCGCCGCTGGGCGAGAGCATCACGCTGCGGCTGGGCGCGGACATCCGCGACGTCAGCGGCAAGACGCAGGAACTCTACACGTTCGTCGCCGCGGTGCCGACCCGGCGCCGCGAGGCGGGCGGCTCCACGACCACGACCGGCGTGTTCGCCGACGGCAGCCTGGTCGCGGGTGATTTCACGTTCAGCCTGGGCGGGCGGGTCGACTGGTGGTCGATCGACAACGGCTATCTGTCCGAACGGCCGCTCGCGGGCGGCACCGCGCTCACCGACCTGCGCTATGCCGATCGCGACGGCAGCGAGACGACCGGGCGCGCGGGTGTCGCCTACAAGCCGGCAGAGGCGATCACGCTGCGGGCCGCCGGCTATCGCGGGTGGCGCCTGCCGACGCTCAACGAACTGTATCGCCCGTTCCGCGTCGGCAACGACGTGACCGTGCAGAACGCGCTGCTGTCGCCCGAGCGGTTGACCGGGGTCGAGGGCGGGATCACGCTGGCGCCTGCGCCAAGCATCAGCATCGCCGCGACGTATTTCTACAACCGGCTGAAGGATGCGATCGCCAACGTCACCACGACCACCCCGACGCAGGTCCTGCCGGGCGTCACGACGTACCGCGTACGCCAGAATCTCGATGCGATCCGCGCGCACGGGTTCGAGTTCGATGCCGCGTGGCGTCCGGGACCTGTCGGCGTGCAGGCGTCGTGGTCGCACACCAATTCGAAGGTCGAGGGTTCGGGGATCACCGCGGCGCTCGATGGCTTGCGGCCGGCGCAGACGCCGCGCGACCAGGTCTCGGGAACGATCGACTGGCGACGTGATGCGGCGGCGCTGTCGCTGACCGTGCGGCATATCGGCGAGCAATATGACGACGACCAGAACACGCGGGTGCTCGCGCCGGCGACCACCCTGGACGCCTATGCCGCCTTGCCGGTCACGCGGTCGCTGGTCGCCGAACTGCGCGGCGAGAACCTGTTCGACGAGCGGGTCGAGGCGGGGATCAGCGGTGCGAACATCGTCGAGCGGGCGACGCCGCGGACGATCTGGGTAGGCTTGCGTTACGGCCTGCGTTGACCCGTGCCTGAGCTGCGACTAATGGCGTGCGTGTGATGGGTTCCCGGAGACGGGATCAAAAGGGAAGCCGGTGCGCGGAGCGGATTTCGATCCTGGCCGCAAGACCGGCGCTGTACCCGCAACTGTGACCGGATAGCGGCCACCCCGAATATGCCACTGGGCCAAAGCCTGGGAAGGCGGGGTGGAGCGACGACCCGGAAGCCAGGAGACCTGCCTTTCACGGTCGATCCACTGCGCGGGCGGGTGCTCCGGTGCGGACGAGTGCCCAGGCAATGGGATCCCTCGAGCGAGAGACGTCTGCCGTTTCGCGAATGGTCGCGGGGCGGTCGTGCAAGGACGTAGCCCATGACGAAATTCTTTCTGTTCCTGTCCGCCGCGGCGATCGCGTCGCCCGCCTATTCTCAGACCATTCCCGACCCAGACGCGCCCGAAGTCGTCGTCACCGCGACCCGCGTCGCGCAGCCGGCCAGCGAAGTCGGCCAGGCCGTCACCGTGATCGACCGCGCCGAGATCGAGCGCCGCCAGACGACCGTCCTCTCCGACCTGCTCGCGACCACGCCCGGCGTCACCGTGACGCGCAACGGCACGGTCGGTGCCCTGACCGGCGTCCGCATCCGCGGCGCGGAGTCCGACCAGACCCTGGTCGTGATCGACGGCGTGCGCGTCAACGATCCGTCGTCGACCGGCGGCGGGTTCGACTTCGGCAATCTCCTGTCGAGTTCTGTCGAGCGGATCGAAGTGTTGCGCGGGCCGAACTCGGTGCCGTGGGGTAGCCAGGCGATCGGCGGCGTCGTCAACATCATCACCGCTGCGCCGACCGAGGGTCTTCAGGCGCGCGCGAACGCCGAATATGGCTATGCCGACAGCATGTTCGCGAGCGCGGGGTTGTCGGGCGCGAAGGGGCCCGTGTCGGGCTCGCTGACCGGCGGCTATCTGCGCAGCGATGGGATCTCGTCGGCGGCGGACGGCACCGAGCGTGACGGGTATCGCCAATATGGCGCGACCGGGCGACTGGGCGTCGAGTTCGCACCGGGCATCGGTGTCGATCTGCGTGGCTATTTCGCGGACAGCCGGGTCGAACTCGATGGCTTTCCGGCACCGACCTATGAACTCGCCGACGATCCCGAATACGCCAAGTCGCAGGAACTCTACGGCTATGCCGGCCTCCACGCGAATTTCGCAGAGGGGCGCTTCAACAACCGCATCGCGTTCACGATCGCCGACATCAACCGTGACAATTACGATCCCACCTATGGCACCGACCCGTCGTTCATCGGCCGCGGTCGCAGCGAGCGGTATGAATATCAGGGCGATTTACGTCCGATCGAGCAGGTCCGCGTCGTCGCCGGCGTCGAGCGCGAGAACAGCAAGTTCAACGACGGCTTCACCTATGCCGACACCGGCATCACCAGCGTCTATGGCCAGTTGATCGTCAAGCCGCTCGACATCCTCACGCTGACCGGCGGCGTCCGTAACGACGATCACGAGGATTTCGGGAACCACACCACGTTCGGCGCGAATGCCGCGCTGGCGTTGCGCACGGGAACGACACTGCGTGCGAGCTATGGCGAAGGGTTCAAGGCACCGACCCTGTACCAACTCTTCTCCGACTACGGGAACCGCGGTCTCGATCCCGAGACGGCGCGCAATTTCGATGTCGGCGTCGAACAGGCGTTCCTCGGCAACCGCGCGCGCGTCGGCGTGACCTATTTCAACCGCCGCACGCGCAACCAGATCGACTTCCGCTCGTGCAGTGCTGTGGAACAGGCGACGGCCGGTTCGATCTGCGTCGGCCGCCCATACGGCGTCTATGACAACATCGCCCGTGCCGAGGCAGATGGCGTCGAGTTCACGCTGGCGCTGCGCCCCGTCGATGCGCTGACGTTGACCGCGAACTACAGCTATATCGATACGGAGAACCGCTCGATCGGCGTGAACTTCGGCAACGATCTCGCGCGTCGCCCCAAGCAGACCGCCAGCATGAGCGCGGACTATCGCTTCGGTTTCGGACTGTCGGTCGGCGGCACCGTGTCGATGGTCGGCGACAGTTTCGACGATGTCGCGAACACCACGCGGCTCGATGGGTACGCGGTCGCAGGCTTTCGCGCGGAAGTGCCGATCAACGACCAGGTCGCGCTGTACGGGCGCGTCGATAACGTCACCGACACGCGGTACGAGACGGTGGCAGGCTATGGCAATTACGGGCGCTCGGCGTTCGGTGGCGTGCGGTTGCGCCTGAAGTGAGGCTCGCGGCGATCCTCTCCGCCCTGCTGCTCGGAGGCTGCGCTGCGCCGCCGGGCGGGGGCGGGGGGATCGTCTCGACCAATCCGTGCGTCGATTCGGTGCTGGTCCGGATCCTGCCGCCGTCACGGATCGCGGCGATCAGCCAATATTCGCAGGATCCGTCCGCGACCTCGATACCGATCGAG
>JAYVRZ010000376.1:0-9476 GCA_043775965.1 Sphingomonas sp. | reverse complement strand
GCAACGTCCCCCAACTGGGCCCCGGCCTTCGCCGGGGTGGTGGACGAATCAAACTGATCGGTTACTCACTACCTACGGGAGCGCGCCTACCCAATTCCGTTCGTCCTGAGTAGCGGCTGAGCCTGTCGAAGCGGCGTATCGAAGGACAGGTTAGCGCGCGGAACCCATGCTTCGATCCGCGCCCTCGATACGCATCTTCGAAGCTACTCGGTCTCTACTCAGCACGAACGGGAGGCGGGCGGTGCCGTCCTCGTTCAGGGGTGGGTTTCGGTTTCGGGCTTTGTGTTCGCTGGGGTTGCGGCAACCGTGGGAGCAGCCGCAGGCGGATCAACGGCAGGTGCACCGCTCGAACTCTCGGTCGGCACCTCCGGAACCGCGCCCGGCACCGCCCTTGCCCCCGGCTCCAGATCGCTCGGCACGAACGGCACTACGCTCGGCGGCGGGCCCGACATCCCCGCGGGATCGCCCTCGACCCGCCCGTGGAGATGGTCGATCTCCGCCTGCCGCCGGTTGAGGTAGAAGGCGCGCGTCGCCGCGTACGGATCGGGCGAATTGTCGTGCAGGTCCTTCAGCGTCTGGTCGAACTCCGACCGGTGGTCGAGCGCACCCAGGATACCCGCGGGAATCGTGTAGGTCGCGCTGGTGAACGGCTTGCCGACCCCGACCGGCAGGATCAGGCGATCGACCGCGCCGCCCAGCAGATCGCGCACCGTGGTCGGACCGACCAGCGGCAGGAACAGGAACGGGCCGTTCTTGACGCCGTAATAGCCGAGCGTGTTGGCAAAGCCGTTCGAGCGGCGTGGCAGGCGGAACGGCTTGCGCTTGGCGATGTCGAGCACGCCGACCGCGCCGATCGTCGAGTTGATCGCGAACCGCCCGACCGTCTCCGCGGCCTTGCCCGGCTTGAACTGGAGCAGGAAGTTCAGGAAGACGATCGGCTCGCGCAGATTGTAGAGGAAATTATGGATGCCGCGGCGGATCGGGCTCGGCACGGTCTTCTTGTAGGTCCGCGCGACCGGGCCGATCACCGCATCGTCGACCGCCTGAGTCGCTGCGAACGACTGCGCGTTGACCGCGCGCAACGGATCGCCCGCTGTCTCCTTGCGGCCGGTGACGATGATGTCGTTCGGTGACGCGCGCTCGGACACCGGCGTCCTGAGGGGGGCAGGGCCGATCGGCGGGATCGCCTGGTTCGGCGTCGCCTGAGCCGAAGCCGGCATCGGCGCGCTCGAAGGATCCTGCGCGACGAACATAGCCGGTGCGGCCGGGAAAAAGTCGCCCGCGAACGGCGATGCGACCAGGCCTGGCGTCATGATTCCCGCGCCGTCGTCCGATACCGCTACCGGCCCCGCTACCGGCGCGCCCGTCAGCAGCATCGCACTCATCATTGCCAGCATGTGCACCTATCGCCCTGTGTAACCGCCGCCCCCATACTTCGAGGTGCAGGCGTTGCATGACATGCCCGTCGGCGCGAGCCGGGCATAGAGCCAATCGACATCGCATCGCTATCCCGGGCGCCATTCCCGGCGCCTGTCGGTATCCCCATCGCCGCGCCATCCCCGGCGCGCGCGCTGGCGGCGTCGTACGGTCTACAGTTTGCCGAACACCGCTTCGAAACCTGCCTTGTCACCGGCCGCCAGCAACCGGGCCTGCTCGATCCATCGATCGCGGCCCATCCTTCCGGTGAAGTTGCCGAGTTGCGCGTCGATGGCCTGCGCCTCGCCTTCGGACAGCGCCGCCATCTGGCCGACCGTCGAAACGCCGAGTTCGCCGAGTTGCGCGGCGACCTTCGGGCCGAGGCCCTTCAACTGCGTGACCGGGCCATCGGCGTAGGATTGGACGGGTTCGGCCGGCGCCGCCTCGACGGGCGCGGGCGCTGCAGCCTGGATCGCCGGGCTCGCCTCGAGCGGCGAAACGGCGGCGATCGGTTCGTCGCCCAGCCGGTCGGGCGTTTCCACAGCCTCGGCGTCCCGGGCGGCCGGCATGGGCTCGACCGGAGGCTTGGGTGAGACGGGGGGAGCGACCGGGGCCGAGACCGGGGGCGAGACAGGCGCGGGCGTGGTCGCCTGGCTCTGTGCCTGCGACTGTTCGGCCCTGCGCTCTTCTACCGCCGGGCTGGGGGGGGGCGCCGGCGTGGGCACCGGGGCGGGCGCCGCGTCGATCGGTTCGGGTGGAACGCCGGCTTCCTCGGCATTGGCGATCACGTCGTGCGAGGCCTTCACCCGGCTGCGCTTGGCGCGGATGCCCCATAGCAACCCGATGACGACCAGGATCGCCAGCACGCCGATGATCGTGAAATGGATCGCCGTCAGCGTGGCGATGCCGTCTGGCAGCAGGCTCGCGCCCGAGGCGGAGGTCGCGGAAGTTTCGTTCATTTCCACAGTGTAGCGTCACGCGCGAGGTGCGGCGAGAGGTAATCGGCTGGGTAATCATGTCTGATCGCTCCCCTTGCGGAGGAGGATCGTCACGATTTGCATCAAGCCCCGCGCGCGATTTCCCGCCAGCCGATGTCGCGCCGGTAGAAGCCGTCCGCGAAGTCGATCGCCTCGACCGCGCGGTACGCGTTCGCCTGGGCCGTCGCCACGTCGTCGCCGACCGCCGTTACCGCGAGCACGCGTCCACCCGAGGCTACCAGCCCGCCATCCTCGATCCGCGTGCCGGCGTGGAACACGGTGCCGCCCGCCGCGCGCGCCGAATCCAGCCCGACGATCGACCCGCCGGCCTTGGGCGTGCCCGGATAGCCGTCGGCCGCCATCACCACCGTCAACGCCGTCTCGTCGCTGAACCTGGCTGCGGGCATCTCGCCGAGCCGTCCTTCGGCCACGGCCAGCATCGTCGCGAGCAGGTCTCCCTGGAAGCGCATCATCAGCACCTGTGTCTCGGGATCGCCGAACCGCGCGTTGTATTCGATCAGCTTCGGCCCCTGTGGGGTCAGCATCAGCCCGGCATATAGTACGCCCGAGAACGCCATGCCTTCCGCCGCCATCGCCGCCACCGTGGGCGCGACAATCTCGTCGATCGCCCGCTTTTCCAAAGCCGGCGTCAGCACCAGGGCAGGGCTGTACGCCCCCATCCCGCCGGTGTTCGGGCCGGTATCGCCCTCGCCGACGCGCTTGTGATCCTGCGCGGATCCGAACGGCATCAGCGACACGCCGTCGGTCAGCACGAACAGGCTCGCCTCCTCGCCCTCCAGGAATTCCTCGATCACCGCCTCGGCGGTCGCATCGTCATCATAAAGCGCGTCGAGCGCGGCGGTGACCTCGCCTGCGCCGAACGCGATCACGACGCCCTTGCCCGCGGCCAGACCGTCCGCCTTGATGACCACCGGCAGCGAGAAGGTCGTCGCGATCGCCGCCTCCGCCTCGGCGCGGCTGCGAACCCGGACATAACCCGCGGTCGGGATGCCGGCGCGCAGGCACAGGTCCTTGGTGAAACCCTTCGACCCCTCCAGTTGCGCCGCCGCCTTCGACGGCCCGAACACGGGAATGTCCGCGGCACGCAACGTATCGGCCAGCCCGTCGACCAGCGGCGCCTCCGGCCCGATCACGACCAGCCCCACCTCATGCTCGCGCACGAACGCGACCACCGCGTCATGATCCGTCGCATCCAGCGGCACGAGTGTCGCAAGCCGCGCGATCCCGGGGTTGCCCGGCGCGGCATACAGCGTATCGAGGCCTCTCGATTGCACCAGCTTCCACGCGAGCGCATGTTCGCGCCCCCCCGAGCCCAGCAGCAGGACGTTCATGCCCGATCCCTTTTCCGATGACGTCGCGTCGAATGATATGTTGGCAGGCGACATGGGCCGGCTGGTAGCCGAGCAAGTCCCCGGCGACAACGCACTCGCCATGTCGGTCGGCGAACTCGCCTTCAAGCTGAAGCGGATGGTCGAGGGCGAATTCGGCCATGTCCGGCTGCGCGGCGAGATATCCGGCTGGAAGCGCGTCGCCTCGGGGCATTGCTACATGTCGCTCAAGGACGACCAGGCGGTTATCGACGGCGTCATCTGGAAGGGCAATGCGTCGAGCCTCGCCTTCGTGCCCCAGGACGGCATCGAGGTGATCGCGACCGGCAAGCTCACCACCTATCCCGGCCGCTCGAAATACCAGATCGTCATCGAGCGGATGGAACTGGCCGGCGCCGGCGCGCTGATGGCGCTGCTCGAAAAGCTCAAGGCAAAGCTGGCCGGCGAGGGGCTGTTCGACGGCACGCGCAAGAAGGCGCTGCCCTTCATGCCGCAGGTGATCGGCGTCGTCACCTCGGGCACCGGCGCAGTGATCCGCGACATCCTCCACCGGCTCGAGGATCGCTGCCCGACGCACGTCATCGTCTGGCCCGTGAAGGTGCAGGGCGAGGGTTCCGCCAACGAGATCGCCGCAGCGGTGCGCGGGTTCGACGCGATCGCGCCCGGCGGCCCTGTGCCGCGCCCCGACCTCGTCATCGTCGCGCGCGGCGGCGGCTCGGTCGAGGATCTGTGGTCGTTCAACGAAGAGGTTGTCGTCCGCGCGGTCGCCGCCTGCACGATCCCGATCATCTCCGCGGTCGGGCATGAGACCGACACGACCTTGTGCGATTTCGCCGCTGACCTGCGCGCGCCGACGCCGACCGCCGCCGCCGAGATCGCGGTGCCGGTGCTCGCAGACCTGCGTCTGACGATCGACAGCCACCGCAACCGCACCGAACGCTGTGCGCGCCGCTATGTCGAGCGCGGCCGCGAACGGCTCGATGCACTGTCGCGGCTGCTGCCGAAGCGCGACCAGCTACTCGGGCCCCAGCGTCAGCGCGCCGACGATTTCGGCCAGCGGCTCGATCGCGGGCTGGAGCGGCGGCTGACCCTCGCGCGCGGCAGTCTCGATCGCTCTGGCGCCGCGCTCCGCCCCGCAACGCTCGAACGCAAGCTCGAGGCGAAACGCGCGCAGCTCGATGCCACATGGCGCCTAGTCCAGTCGCTCAACCCCGACGCGATCCTCGACCGCGGCTATGCCCGCGTCACCGCCCGTCCCGGCGGCGAGACGCTGGCCTCGGCCAAGTCTGCGCAAGCGGCCGGCACGCTGACGCTCCATTTCCGCGACGGCACGGTCGATGCGCGGACCGACACCGACGCGGACCTTGAGCGCCCCGCCGCCAAAACCTATGCTGCCCCCAAGGCGAAACCCGCACCCGACGCGGCCCCGCGCCAGCCGACCCTGCTGTAAAGAAGACCTGCAATGCTGATGTCCAACTCCGACCGCGCCGCCCGCCTGCACTACATGGCCAACGGCTTCCGCGTGCTCAGCCCCGGCGACCACGTCCCCTGCGCCGCGACCGGTCACCGTATCGCGCTCGAGGACCTGCGCTACTGGAGCGTCGCCCGCCAGGAAGCCTATTCCACCGCGGCATCCGCGAGCGAAGCGATGGCGCCACGATGATTCGCGCGGCGGCGCTTTTGTTGCTGGCCACGACCGGTGCCACCGCGCAAATGCCGCCGCCCCGGATCGCCACGACCGCGGCTTTCCGCTGGACCGGCACGCTCAGCCAGGGCGGGCTGATCCTCGGCACAGCGCCGGCGGGTACGCGCAGCGTCACGCTCGACGGCAAGCCGATCGCGCTCTCGCCCGACGGTCGCTTCCTGGTCGGCTTCGACCGCGATGCCGGCCCGCAGGCCTTGCTGACCGCGACGCTGGCCGACGGTCGTATCGTCACGCAGTCTTTGGCGATCCCGCCGCGAAGCTGGGACATTTCGCGCCTCTCCACCCTGCCCAAATACCCCGTCCCGGAAGCGGAGTTCATACGGATCCGCCCCGGCGAACTCGCCCAGATCAAGGCTGCGCGACAAAACGCCGCAGTGTCGGACGGCTGGCAACAGGCGTTCGTTTGGCCGGTGACGGGGCGGATCTCGACGCTGTTCGGCTCGCAGCGGATTTACCGCAACGGCGAAGCGGGCTCCTATCATTCGGGGATCGACGTCGCGCGCGAGACCGGGACGGTCGTGCGCGCGCCCGCCGACGGCGTCGTGATCCTGGCCGCCGATCACCCCTTCACGCTGGAGGGCAACCTCCTGATGATCGACCACGGCATGGGCCTCAACAGCGCGTTCCTGCACCTGTCACGGATCGACGTGAAGCTCGGCGACCACGTGCGCCAGGGCCAGCCGATCGGCGCCGTCGGCATGACCGGCCGCGCGACCGGCCCGCATCTGCACTGGAGCCTCAAATGGGGCGCGGCGAAACTCGATCCGATGCTGGTGGCGGGGACAATGCCCTGAGCCATCTGCCTAACTTTATTACTCACGGTCGCGACAAACATTAAAAATGTTGCACGGTCTGACGTCGTCCAGTCGATCTTGTGTCATTTCTAACACTAGCTGATCGTAAATTGCACGGTGCGTCAGTACGTGTCTTTACACGTCACGGATGCAGCCTCATCCTCTGTTCATGTCCCCGGAAGCCGAGCAACGGCAGTCGGGGTAGTTTCCGCGCGGATCGTCAGGGCGACCGCAGTGGATCGAGCAAGGGGATTTCAATTGGGTACTACGTCTCGTTTCGCGTCCAAGGCACTGCTGCTCGCGGCAGCGACGCCCTTGGCGCTCATGCTGTCGACCACGTCGGGCTTCGCACAGGATGCCGCTCCTGCCGCACCGCAGGCCGCACCCGCCGATGAAACCGGGCAGGACATCGTCGTCACCGGCTCGATCATCCGTGGTTCGGATACGGGCATTTCGCCGACCACCACGCTGACCACCGAAAACCTCGATGCCCGCGGCATCACCACGGTGCAGGCCGGCATCCAGGCGCTGTCGTCGAACAACGGCCCGGCGCTGACCAACTCGTTCACCGCCAACGGCGCCTTCGCTGCCGGCGCATCGTCGGTGTCGCTGCGCGGTCTGTCGACCAACTCGACGCTGGTGCTGTTCGACGGTCTGCGCGCTGCCTATTACCCGCTGTCGGATGACGGTTCGCGCAACTTCGTCGATCTGAACACCATCCCGGACGACGTCGTCGAGCGTATTGAGGTGCTGCGCGACGGCGCATCATCGGCCTACGGCGCCGACGCGATCGCCGGCGTGGTCAACGTGATCACCAAGCGCAAGTTCACCGGCATCTCCGGTCGCGCCGAAGCCGGCATTTCGCAGGATGGCGTCAACGCCAACCAGCGTCTGACGCTGACCGCCGGCACCGGCGATCTCGACGAGAAGGGCTACAACGCCTATGTCAGCGGTTTCTACTACCGCACCGAAGGCGTGTATCAGCGCGACCTGCCAGCGCCGTTCAATTCGGATAACCTGACCGGTATCTGCAGCAGCCGTACCGGCAGCCAGCAGTGCGGCCCGAACAATATTTCGAACGGTCTTCAGTCAGATGGTACCCTGAACGGGTTCACCATCGGCACGGGGAACTACTATGTTCGTCCCGCGAACGCCGCGAACACCGTCGCGAGCGGACGGTACCAGCTGCTGAACCCGGCAGCGGGCTGCCTCAACGGCACGCCGTACAATCTGACGGCTGCGCAGTTGGGTACCGCTGTAAACGCGACGGCGCCGACCACGGTCTGCCAGGTCGACAACACCAACAAGTACGACATGGTCACGCCGAACAACGAGCGCTTCGGCGGCTCGGCGCGCTTCTCCGCGAAGGTCGGTGACAGCTCGGAAGCGTACCTGATGGTGAACTTCCAGCAGTCGGCCAGCAACTACACGGGGCGTCCCGCCGCAATCCGCGGTAACGCGCCCGCCGGCATCCTCTTCCCGCAGTTCTCGACGTCGCAGGCGCAGACTCCGGCACTCGCAGCCGGCTCCGCAGTGCTGGCATTGCCGGTCTATGTCTGCGCGGCCCGCGTGAACTGCACCGCGGCCAACGGCACGCTGAACCCGAACAACCCGTTCGCGGCACAGAATCAGGTCGCTCGCCTCGTCGGCGCGCTGCCCGACACGGTGACGGAGAACGAGACGCGCAGCCGGGTATACCGTGCGGCATTCGGCCTCAAGGGTACCGTGCTGAACGACATCGACTACGACTTCAACGCAACGGCGATGCACACCGACCTGCGTATCAAGACCAACGGGTACGTGTACATCCAGCATCTGCTCGATGTGATCGCCGACGGCAGCTACAATTTCGTCAATCCCGGTCTGAACACCCAGGCGGTGCGTGACTATCTGTCGCCCGAGAACATCACCGATACGACGTCGGATCTGTACCAGGCACAGCTGACTTTGCAGAAGTCGCTGATGCAGCTGCCGGGCGGTGATCTTCGCCTCGCAGTCGGTGGCTCGATCTTCTACGAAGCCGTCGATGCTCCCAGCGCCAACGACGATTACAATGGCCCGACGCAGCGTTACTTCACGCTCAACGCGTTCGGTACCAAGGGCAACCGTACGGTCAGCTCGGCCTTCTTCGAAGTCAACGCGCCGATCCTCAGCGTGCTGACGCTGAATGGTTCGGGGCGTTACGATCACTACTCGACAGGCCAGAGCAACTTCTCGCCGAAGGTGGGCGCGATCTTTACCCCGATCCGTCAGATCACGGCGCGTGGTACCTACTCGAAGGGGTTCCGTATCCCGAGCTTTGGTGAGGCCAACGCGCTGCCGACGACAGGCTATGTCACGCAGTCGGTAGCGGCCATCCCCAACGCGTTCCTGGCGCAATATGGCGCGGGCTGCTCGCAGGCCACGCCGAACGCCTGCCCGGCGTACATCACGTCCTACTCGATCGGTCAGACGACGCTGGCGTCGCCTAACCTGAAGCCCGAGAAGTCGCGCAGCTTCACCGGTGGCCTGAAGTTCGATCCGGTCCGCAACGTCTCGTTCACGGTGGATTACTACAATATCCGCAAGACCGGTGCGATCACGACGGCCAACAATGCTCCGGCAATCGCGGCCTATTATGCAGGCCAGGCCATCCCGGCCGGGTTCGAGGTCATTGCCGACGCGGTCGATACCAACAACCCGAACGCCCGCCCGAAGATCGCCTTCGTGCGCTCGCAGCTCATCAATGCCGACACGATCAAGTCGACCGGCATCGATTTCGGCATCAACGGTGCGTATGACTTCGGTCCGGTCAAGTGGACCTCGAACCTCAATGCTAGCTACATCATCGAACTGAGCACGACGGTTGATGGCGTGAAGCAGCGTTACGAAGGTACGCTGGGCAACTTCAACCTGACCGCGGGTTCGGGCACGTTCGAGTGGAAGGGCAACTGGCTCAACACGTTCGACTTCGGTGACTTCGCGCTCAGCAGCACTGTCAACTACACCTCGGGTTACGACCTCTCCGCAACGGATCAGGGCGATGCTTACAAGGATTGCGGCCAGGCTCAGGCCTATATCGATTGCCACGTGAAGAAGTACGTGACCGTCGACGCGAACGTGAACTTCAAGGTAACCGACCAGTTCAGCTTCTACGTCAACGCGCTGAACGTGTTCAACAAGTTGCCTCCGGTTGATACCGTCACCTATGGCGCGTATCTCTACAATGCGATCCAGGGCGGCGACGGCATCTTCG
>JAYVRZ010000375.1:0-11503 GCA_043775965.1 Sphingomonas sp. | reverse complement strand
ACCCAGGCGCAGTCATACTCAACCCGAGATACTGCTGAAAACACCGCACGGGCATTTGTCGCGCATCGCCGGCTTCTGCCTGGACGGCCCATCTGCCTCCGAGATTCCGCGGCATTGATGCTCTTCATGCTTGGCCGGGGTCACTGCGTGGAACTCGTCTTTGGGGTACAGGCACGGCCGTTTTTCGCGCATTGCTGGGTTCAGAACGCCAATATGGTCCTTAACGATTCGGTGTTTGGGCCGTTCTCACTGACCCCGATCCTACGGCTGTGACGCCGCGGGGCTACCTAGTACGAGCCCGAACCGACGGGCGAGTGCTATCCTCCGGCATCTCGTGGGCGGCCGCGACCTGGCGCACGGGCGTCGACGTAACGGTTGGTGCCAACCTCGCGCAGCTTCCGCTTGGACCCGGAGGTCTGCTTTTGGGCACGCTTTTCCGAAAGTCCGACAGCAGTCGAATTACGACAATGTCGGAGCGCAGCGACGACAGGGCTGCCGACCTTCTTGACCGGCATTGGGGCGGTTACGTCGCCCTCTGGCAAGATGGCCACGGAATTCGGGTGCTGCGCGACCCTTCAGGGTCCCTGCCCTGCTATTATGTCGAGCGGCCCGGGGAGATATTGCTCGCATCCGATCTGACCGCGCTTCGAGTCGAGGGCTGGGTCGCGCGTCCCGACCTGGACGCCGTCGCCCGGCAGTTTCTGGATGGGCAGCTGCAGCGCGCGACCACATGCGTCGAGGGAGTGCGCGAGCTTCTGCCTGGAATGATGCTCGAGATCACCGAGACGGGCGCTCGATCGATGCAACTCTGGCGAGGTGCAAAGTTCGCCGCCGCAGCGTCGGCGTCGGACCTGATGGACGAGGCACGGACTCGCGTCCGTCGCGTTATCGAGGATTGCACCGGCGCCTGGCGCGGCTGTTTCCGCGCGCCGATGGTAGAGATGTCGGGCGGGCTGGATTCCTCTATCGTGGCAGCCTGCCTTGGAGAAACGGTATTCGGCATCCCGGCACTCAATCTCGTCACTCCGGGTCGGGACGGTGACGAGCGCCGTTATGCCCGCGATATTGCTGATCACGTCGGCGCCTGCTTGACCGAAGGACAGCGGGATCCCGACCGGATCGATCTCAGTTTGGCAATAGCGCCGTATCTGCCACGACCGGGCGTGAGAGGCTTTACCCAGGAATCGGACCGGCTGATCACCACCCTTGCCGATGCGGTCGGCGCCGATGCGATCTTCAGCGGTGGTGGCGGCGACAGTGTGTTCTGCGCGCTCCCTTCCGCGCTCGCCGCCGTGGATGCCCTGCAGTCAGCCGGCTTGGGGCGCTTCTTCGACACCCTGCGCGATGCGGCCGAATGCTCGAACCGCACGATCTGGTGGGCCTTGCGCCGTGTTTTGCGGGGCGCGCGGGCGAGACCAGGAGCTCGCGCGTGCCCCCATCGGGCAGAATTGCTCGCAACCGATTTTCGAGTGCCCCCGGTTGATATCCAGCATCCGTGGCTGGACGGTGCTGAAACCTTGCCACGAGGACGGCGCGAACACATCGCGATGGTAGCAGGCATCCTTGGCCATCTGCACGGCATGGGGCGTGCGCAACGCCGTCCCATGATCTTCCCACTGATGGCGCAGCCCGTCATCGAGACCTGCCTCGCCATTCCCAGCTGGCTCTGGGTTGAAGACGGTATCGACCGCGCCGTGGCGCGCAGGGCCTTTGCGGACCGTCTGCCAGCCAGTGTCGCATTCCGGCGCACCAAAGGTCACTTGGACGTCTTCGGCCGCATGGTCTTCGACCAGCACCGCTTGGTGATCCGGGAGATGCTGCTCGGCGGTGCTTTGGCAGCCGGGGGCGTGCTCGACTGCGCCGTGATCGAACGAACGCTTGCCGGAGATCCACCGATCCACACGATTAACCATTTCGACTTCCTCGAGCTTGTCGATATGGAAGCGTGGATTCAGGGGGTGTCGAGTGCTTGGCGCTGAAGCCGGCGCCACCGTGCATATTGCGGTTCATTCCCAAGCCCGGGATGAACCTTACCGTTGAGCCAGAAATCGAACCATTCAAGGTTGCGTTTGTAGACCGCCAGGCGGTGCGCCGGCTGATCCTTCACATGATGCTCCTCGGGGAATACGATGAGCTCTAGCGGGCGTTTTTTCGCCTGGAATGCAGAAACGGTCTCCAGCGCCGCACGAAACTCCCAGCTCGAAAGTTGCAGCAGGATGGGCGTGTGGATATGGTCGACGTTCATCGCCAACGAGACGCCGCGCCATTGCTCAGCATTACCGCTCTCGATCGGTGCCAGCCCCCAGCGTTCCTGGGCCGATCGCAAGCCCCTGCCCGCCGTCGCCATCAGGGTGACCGGATCCTTGCAACAGGTACTCATCGATGCCGCGGCAAACATCGACGAATGGTTGAGGGCGAACTGCGCTGTCTGCGCCCCCGCACTCAGTCCTGTTATGCCGATCCTGCCCTTGTCGACGACGCCGCGTGCCACGAGGCGACGCACGCCGTCCTCGAGCGAGGCGAGCACGTCACGCTCCTCCTGCCAATTGGACATTGCCTGATGCATTCCCTCGTCGGTCGTACGCACATCACGCGCGGCAGCGCTTCCGTCTGGCCGGTTGAAATTCAGGACAGCAAATCCCGCTTCGGCAAGGGGCAGGATTGGCACCTCGTCGCCAATACCACCGCGCTGAAAGCCGGTTGACCGATACTGCACGACTATGAGCGGGAGGCGCTGGCCAGCCCGATAACCCGGCGGCAGCGTCAGCTCGCCGAAGCTTGAGATACCGTACGCATCTGTCCAACTAAGGTGCTCAACCGTCCCGCGGAAATGCCCGGTGATCTCGGGGTTTGCGTTGAAGACGAGCCGGGTGCGGCCGGTGATCGGATCCAGCAGGACGACCTCTCCGGGCCTCAGCGGTGTTTCCCTGACACAGGCGAGCCAGACGCCTGTGGGGGAGCAGCTCGAGTACATCGCATCTTCCAGCTTGGTTCGACGGACTTGACCCGTGCTCAAATCCCAGTGGAAAAAGGACTGGAGCCCGCCGCCGAAGCCGTCCGTGCGCATGAAGAGCACCGAGCGACCATCGGCCGCAAACCAAAGATCGCGGATGTCGCCCAGGCAGTCCTCTGCATCACAGCGCCGCACCTGCCCGTGATAGCGTTCCCAGACCCGAAGTCGGGGGATCAGCGCGTCAGGGCGGTCGGGCTGAACCCATGCCGCATCGTCTCCACGCCGTCGTACGAGCCGTGCGACGGGCGCAACGCTCTCGTCTTTCCCCCCGAACATCGCTTTTTCCGCTTCGGTTGCGGGACGGCGACGTCCGGTGTCGACGTCGATCGCCTCGATCACCGTCGGGTAAACATCGGCAACCAGCGGCCTTACCGTACCCAAGGGGAAGGCACGGTCGTCATAGACATAGCCCGAGCGGCCCTCGGTATCGATCGCACGATCCGCGGCAGCAACTCCAGGACGTGAGGCGATCAGGATGCGGGTGTCGCCGGGCGCCCAGACAACGCGGTCGATATCGACCGGCAATGAGACGATCGGTCTCGCCCACTTGCCCGCAATGTCCGCCCGCCACAGCCGCGTCCGTCCGCCGGTCCGCTTCAGGTAGGCGATCGAGCGGCCGTCCGCGGCCCAATGCGGTTCAATCGTCTGGCTGACGCCGGTCGGAAAATTGGCGAGCCCGAGGGAACTGGTGCCCGTAGTCACCCGCTCTCCCCCTATATCGACCAGTATAGGCTGGCCACCTTCGCGGAGTGGCATCACGACCATGCCTAAGCACATCGTATTCGTTGCCGGATCCGCACGGCTGATCTGGAACGCCACCCTTGACCCATCTGCGGAGACGGCGAGGGGTTTGGCGTTGACCGGAATATCGCGCAGCGCAAAGCCGATGTCTCGCAGCCGCGCCAGGGTTTCGATATCGACTGGCCGGTCGGCTAATTTAGCCGTGGGTAAAAGCATCGCCTTGCACGTGCGGCTTGCGATACTCGCATCCGCCGCAGCCTGTGGCGCAGGCATAGCCACTGCGACAAACAGAGCCATTAACAGGATCATTCCTACAGGTCCGTATCGCTTGGACGAACCAACGTCCTTCGCGCGCTTGGCGCTTTGGCCTACCACTGCGCCGACACCGTAAACGCGACGGTCCGACCTAACGCCGAATAATTGGTCGAATCGTAGGCGACATAGTAAGCAGTCGAACTCCGCAAATAAGGCGGTGCCGCATTGGTAATGTTTTGCACCGAGACACCAGCATCCAGACTCTTGACCACCGCCGGCAACGTGAACGTCCATTTAAACGCCGCGTCGAATGTCGTGAAACTGTTACCGTGTGATACCGGAACAGACCGGTTGTCGAGCACTCCACTGAGATGATTGAGAAAGATTGTACCGGAAGCGGCCCCCTGTTCGAACGACGCACCGGACCGGGTCCGGAAATGCGGCGGGTTGAAGACTGTGCCTGCAAGAGAAGTGGCCGCAGTGTCCGGGATGGACTTCTGGCTGCTGGTAATCCAGCTGGCATTGCTTTCCAGCCCGAGATCGCCTTGTCCAACGCGAAATCGGTAGCTTACCGTTAGATCGACGCCGTGGATTTTCTGGACAGCAACATTCGTGTAATAGTCGTTAACGATCGCGACCACGCCTGCCGGATCGTAAGCCTGGCCTGAGAAGTTCTGCAGACCGCCGACACCTCGCTCGATCACCGCCTGAAGCTGACTGATCGAAGGGGCATAGGTCAGGAACTGACGGTAATCGGCGTTACTGAAGGCGGCGGTGTAGTTCACCGGCTGTACGATCCGATCCTTATAGTCGATGTGGAAATAGCTGGCCTCCGCCCGCAGCGCGGGCACGGCCGAGGGATGAAGTGCCAACGTCGCTGTCCAGGTAGTCGCTCGCTCGGGTTTGAGGTCGGGATTGCCGCCATAAGCAAGCAACGCCGTAGCCGTGGCCGGAAACCCGGTGCCACCGAGCGACGATACCGGATACAGATAGGCACCGGCGTTGGAGAATTGCTGTACGAACGTAGGCGCCTTGAACGACTTGCCCCATGCCGCTTTCAAATCGAGGTCGGGGCTCGGTGCGTATACGATACCGAACTTGGGCGTCGTTACCGCCCCGAGATCTCGATACCTTTCGTGACGGATCGCCGCCGTAGCCGTCAGGCGCGATATTCCCGGAACCGCATTTACCGGCGCGATCAACGGAAGGTTGAGCTCCCCATAGGCATAGGCGCTGTGCCGCTTACCCGCAGTGCCGCCCGCGGTTCTGAAGCGGTTCTCGCGGTACCCGCTTCCGATTGCCGCCCGTATGTCGCCACCCGGCAATGCGAACAACGGCCCTTCGGCGTTGGCTTCTCCCGTTACGTTTTGGTTATGATAGGCCGAAGGAACCGTAGAGGCAGCGGCGCCGGTCGAACGCAACGTGTAGGAAACCACCGAGTCCACGTCGTCTTGCCCGTACGATCCCATCACCGACGCGGTCCATCGGCCCAAGGTTCCGGTTAATGTCGGTGCGATCGAATAGCTTGTCGATTGTGTAACGGTGCGCCCGATAACCGTAGGCAGCGATGTTAGGCTGCGTGTCTCACGATGTGAATAAAGACCATCGATTGTGAAATTGAGTTGCGCGCTGAGATTTTGATGCCCCGAAACGATAGCGCTGTGGCTCGATTGCGCAGGCAGCAGCGATTGCGGGCCTAGTACGGTTTGTGTGAAGCTTCGCTGGTTTGTACCGATCGCACTGGCGTGGATGAAGTTGTAGGTTGCTATGACGCCGCCGCTGCTCCACCTGGTGCCGGCAACCGCACCATATTGCTGCTCGAAATCCCCACCATCGGTAGCCGCTCCTATCCGTGTGATCGTGCTTATGCCGTCGAAATCGCGTTTTAGCAGAATATTGGCTACCCCAGCGACGGCGTCGGAACCATAGATCGCCGAGGCTCCGTCCGCGACAATCTCGATCCGGTCGAGTGCCGGAAGCGGAATGGCCGAAACGTCGACGCCTTGCGCGATCCCGTCATAGGCTAGCCGGTGCCCGTTGATGAGCGTAAGCGTCGCGTCGGGACCGAGCCCGCGAAGATTGATTGCCGATCCTCCGCTTACGTTTGCGTTAGCGATATTGGTTTGCGATGCGCCGAACGCGACACCGGGGTTCTGGCCACCGGAGAAGTTCTGAGGAATGCTGCGCAGCGCCTCGGCCACCGTTGCTTGCCCGGCGGCGACGATCGCCCTTTGCGTAAGCACAATGACCGGTGAGGTTGGTACGCCGCCTCGGATCCGGGATCCCGTAACGACAATGTCCTCATCGGGCACGGCGCTTGAGTCCGTGGCCGGTCCGGTTTCGGAACGCCGACGGACGAGAATAGCCTTGCCGTCTACCTCGACCGCGAGCGAACCGTCGGCGAGGAGCGCCCGCACAGCTTCTACCGCCGTGTAAGAACCGTGAAGGGCGGGCGCTGCTTTCCCCGCGACAACGTCTGCCGGGAACAATACTTCCATATTTGAGCGTGCTGCGACTGCCTTGAGTGCGGAGCTTAGGGATTGGGCACGGATATCGTAACTGCGTCGCAACTGATCCTTTGCAAACGCGGTCGACGTAACGCTGGTCGCCAGTATTGCTGCGACAGCTGTGCCGCGGACGACCTTGTACCAGCTTGGTTTCCTTGAAGTCATCATGCCCCCCTTTAAGTGTGTACCGCGCACCACGCGCCGCACATCCCTCAGGGTCTTCGACGCTCCAGCCCGGGCAAACCTTAGGGCGGGTTCGAACTATTTGCGGGGCCGATGACGCAGCGCGAGCGTCTGTCGCGACGTTTGCTCCACGTGCAGGTCCAGAACGATGGCGAGATCTCTTGCCAATTGCCTTGGGTCTGTGATTTCGAAGGCGCCGGAAACACGCAGTCTTGCAACATCTGCCTCGCCTGCGACGATGTGCACAATCGAATGGCGATTGGCCTCGGTCAGGATCGCTGCCAGAGGCACGCCTTCGCAATCGAGCCTCATCGTGACCCACTGCGTTGTCTCGACCGAGAACTTTCCTGGCGCAGTGATGCGCTCGGCCGGACTAACTCGAACGGCTTCACCCCCCGTCAGCCTGCGGTGTTGTCCCTGGCGGCCGACATCGACAGCGCCACGCAAGAGGTGTATCGCCGCCACGTTCCCTGGTTCGAGGGCAACATCGAAGACCGTGCCAAGAGCCGTCGTGGTCCCTGCACCGCTCTGGACCGTGAAAGGGCGATCGCCGTGAGCGACGTCAAATCGTACACGCCCTCGAAGCAACCTGAGCGACCGGCTACCACGAGACAGCAGCACGGACAGGCGACTGCCAGCGTCGAGCGTTACCATCGATCCGTCAGCAAGGCCGATCGAGCGCTGCCGATCATTTGCCCATAATAACGTTTGTGCGATTTTCGGTCCGGCGCCTCCTGATACGCGCGCGGGCGGTTGTAGCCGGCGTGCAAACGGCACCAGGGAGGCGGTTGCTATCAACATGAGCAGTATGAGGGCGGCGGGTATCGGCACGCGTCGGCGCGGCTGCGATTGCGAACGAGGACCCGCATTAATGACGTCCGCCGCAATTTTCCCGCCTAGGTTAAAGATCTCGGCCGCATCACCGTAAGCCGTGCGATGACGGTCATCGGCCTGGATCCACGCCGTGAACTCCTGTTCATGACGGTCTGCATGGGGACCACGCATCCGAGCGAACCAGACGGCCGCCTCCTCCCGCCGCACGGCTGCGCTTTCCTGCGAACACGCAATCATTGTCGATCCAAGGCCTTGCCGATAGCCACGATAGCCCGCGCGATATGATATTCCACGGTGCTGACGCTGATGCCAAGTTGTGCCGCAATCTGTAGATAGGTTCGTTCCCCGACCCGGTGTGCCACAAAGACCTCGCGTGTTCTTGGGGTCAGCGCGTCCAACGCAGCCTGGTATTGGCGCGCGACATCATTGCATCGGATTCCGTCCTCCTGTTCAGGTCGGATTGCGATCTCTCCAACCTCTGCAAGCGGCGCCGGCACCGGGCCCGATCTGGCACGATCGAACAAGAGATTTCGAGCTATACGTTGAAGGTAACGCTCCGGGTGGTCGATTGCGGTTTCCGCATGCACGCCCGCCAGTCGGGTGAAGGCTTCCTGCGTCAAATCCAGCGCGTCCTCTGAATTTCCGGTGCGACGTCGGAAGTAGCGCATGAGCAGCGCGGACTCGCGCCGAAACAAGCCATCCAGGTTACCACGTAGATCGACGTGGCTCAGCGGCTCCAGCGGAAACGAATTCTGTCGCGGGGTTGCAGCGCTCACGACCGAAGACCGCGTCGGCGCGGCACCCCGAAATAGCAGAGGAACATGGATTCCGTCCGGAACGCAGCACGCCGCTCGCTGTTTGGCGTTGCGCCGGCGAGGAGGACCAAAGCCTATTCCGAACGTTCAGAAAGACAGTGGCGCGCATTCGACCGAAATTGGACGCCTGCATGTGACTCTCGCCTAACACTCCGTCTCGGTCACCCGGCCGGAATGCAGTGCTGATAGCAACAGCCTGCCCTCCGTATCAAACAATGGCAATATCTAACCTTCCACACCTCCGCAATAATTCGCAGTTCACCCGTGCCCCTTTGCTGACACGCCCGGTCTATAAATTTCATGTACGCTGTAGGACAAGTTTCGCGACGACCGAGGCCATCGTCGTGCGCCTGATCGGCAGCTGAAATACGGACCCTTTGAGCAGCCGCCACGCCCTGACGCCATATGCAAGTCATCTGTCGATCGTGCGCCCCGCCCGGGCGGTGGTCGGTGCCTTATGACATGTTTTCAGTATCAGCGTTGCGGGCGCTTCCCCATCTCGCAAATTGCCGTAATCCCTAGTTTTCCCGGTCGTGTCCCCGCTGGTGGTGTAGCTCAGCGGTAGTGAAGCTGACCGGTCGCGCGCTATCATCCAGCGCTGTAGCTGCCGGTCAGCTTCACAGGTGGCCATCGAAGATCTTCGGATAGGATTGGGTTGCGAGACTCAACCAACGGAGACCTTCGATGACCGATGATACAATGAACCTGCAGGCGCTTGTGGGAAAGAGCGCGGATGCGGAATTTCTACGTGAGATGATTGGCTTTGCCGCGCAGCGGCTGATGGATTTGGAGGTCGGCAGTGTGACCGGCGCCGAATATGGCGAGAAGAGCAGTGACCGGCTCGCCCAGCGCAACGGCTACCGCGAGCGCGACTGGGAGACGCGGGCTGGCACCGTTGAGCTGCGGATCCCCAAGCTGAGAACCGGCAGCTACTTTCCCGCCTTCCTGGAGCCTCGGCGCCTTTCGGAGAAGGCGCTGACCGCGGTCGTCCAGGAAGCGTACATCCAGGGGATTTCGACCCGGTCGGTCGATGACCTGGTGAAAGCGATGGGAATGTCGGGCATCTCGAAAAGCCAGGTAAGCCGGCTGTGCGAGGAGATCGACGTCCGCGTGAAGGCGTTCCTCGAGCGGCCTATCGAAGGCGACTGGCCCTATGTCTGGGTCGACGCCACCTATCTGAAGGTCCGTCAGGCCGGTCGCATCGTCTCGGTCGCGGTCACCATCGCGGTCGGCGTGAACGGCGACGGCCGGCGCGAGGTGCTCGGCATGGCGATCGGCGCGTCGGAAGCCGAGACGTTTTGGACGGACTTTCTACGCAGCCTCGCGCGGCGGGGCTTACGCGGCGTGAAACTCGTCATCTCGGATGCGCATGAGGGCATCAAAGCAGCCGTATCGCGGGTGTTCAGCGCAACGTGGCAACGGTGCCGCGTCCACTTCGCGCGCAACGCCACTGCCCATGCCGGCAAGAGTGGGCGTCGTGTCGTCTCGGCCTTCATCGCTACAGCATACGCGCAGGAGACGCCCGAGGCCGCCAAGGGTCAGTGGCGAAAGGTTGCCGACCAGCTCAGGCCCAGCGTGCCCAAGCTCGCCAAGCTCATGGATACGGCGGAGGAAGACGTGCTCGCCTACATGTCGTTCCCGCCACAACATCGCACCAAGCTACATTCGACCAATCCGCTCGAACGCCTCAACGGCGAGATCAAGCGGCGCACCAACGTCGTCGGCATCTTCCCCAACGAGGATGCCATCACACGCCTCGTTGGCGCCTTGCTGCTCGAGCAAAACGACGAGTGGGCAGTCCAGCGGGGACGCTACATGACGCTGGAAAGCGTGACGCAATTGAGCGATGATACCACGGTCACGTTGTCGTCCATGGCGGCGTGATCGACCCGGCCCTGCCCGGAGATCTTAGCGGCTACGCCGCTGAAGCTACACCACGCGGTGGGACACGATCGTTTTCCCGCTAATCCCCATTATTGGGAATAGGGTTTTCGACTAAAACAGTGATGCTATGCACCTCACTACGACGGGGAGTTTCATCCGGTGACTGAAACAAGCACTATATCGCGCGGCGCCGTCGTCCTCTGCGACGTCTGCCGTGCAAACGCAGGTAGCAGTCCAATCGGTAGCGCGACCTACCGTCACATCATTTAACTGGATCGAGGCGATCATGGAACAGGCAGCTCGAGGACAGGATTTGATCGACGTTGTGATCAGGCTTCCGCGCAAGGCGATCGAAGAGACGCTTTTATCGATGCCCTCTGTCGGGACAGACCCTGCCGGTCAGCGGCTGATTGTAGCTAAATCGATGGTGGCCGCCCGTCGCCGCCGAACCGAATGCTTCACCGGAGTGTATTTCAGCGATCCAAGTTGGGATATCATCCTCGAACTCTACGTGGCACTATGCGAAGATCGTGCGGTAGGCGTTTCCAGTTTATGCAGGCTGAGCAGAGGCTCAGCGACGACCGCTTTACGTAGCCTCGATAGTCTGGATGCTCTTGGCTATACCGCTCGCCGCCCGGACACTGCTGACCGGCGGCGAGTAATCGTAGCCATGCTTCCGAAATTGGCTAATCGGTTAGAAACCTGGCTCGATCTTCATATAGCAGCGTCTCCCATCGGCGTTTGAGTGTCGGATTGCTCCGATCAGCGATGACCTCGACGCGTCTACCCTTCGGGATCCAAACTGCTGATCGCTTTAGACGCAATCGATCTGTTCGCCTTGCCCTTCGTCCACAGGCGTTGGCATTCCGTCGAAGCAAGGCCGATCTTTGACGAATCACCACCTCACGATGTTACCGAAAGCACGAGTGTAGAAGGTCACGGCGTTATCGATAGCACGTGCGCGGCGCTGCACGACGTTATCGAAAGCACGAGGCCAGGCGCCGCTTCGTTATCGATAGCACGTGAATTGGCCCCGCGCTGTTATCGATAGCACGATTCGCGGATGACGACCGACAGACCGGGGCTCCCTAACAATCATTGTTGCGGACCGGACCAAAGCCGATCGCCGCCGCTCAATCGGGCGCGCGTCACAATGATTTAGGGGGATACTGTGCCGACATGAGAAACCCGGCACGAGGCCGGGCTTTTCGGGACGCCCGCTAGGACGGATGTGAGAACCCTCACTTAGCTTGCTCCCTTCCATATTGCTA
>JAYVRZ010000374.1:0-2429 GCA_043775965.1 Sphingomonas sp. | reverse complement strand
GCTGGAGCCTGTCCGATCCTCCCCTTGGCGGGGGAGGATCGTTGGTTTCTATGTCGATGCTCTGTTCACCCTCAGCCGCATGATCGAACGCGACCCTCCGGAAGCGCGTCTCGGGATTGCCCGCGAACACCGCAGCATCGTTGAACGTCCCGAACCGCAGTCGCTCCTGCGTGATCCGCTCGCAGTCGACATCTGCGACAACCAGCTCGGGCTCGGTCGCGAACCGCTTCGATTCCGCCAGTTGCTCGCCGAGTTCGTGGATCAGGCCCTGGCCATCCCATGCGACCTCGGTCGTGCTCTCGCCTGGCCCCGCCGCGGAATAGACATACGCACACACCGCGCGCGCAGACTGTGCCGCCGCCAGCATCGCCCGCTCGCGCGCCTTGCCGATGACGATGTTCGACGCCGACAGGTTGCAGCAGATCAGCGCCCCCGCGAGCGCGCCGACGGTCGAGGGCGGGGTGGGGGCCCAGTAATCCTCGCAGATCTCGGCATGGAACACGAAGCCCGGGAGGTCGCGCGCGGCGAAGATCAGGTCGGTCCCGAACGACACCTCCTCGTCGCCGAGTTCGATCGTCAGCCCGGTCAGGCCGGCGCCGCTGGCGAACCAGCGCTTTTCGTAGAACTCGCGGTAATTGGGCAGGAACGTCTTGGGCACCACGCCCAGCACGCGGCCGCGCGCGATCGCCAGCGCGCAATTGTAGAGCCGCCCGTTCCGCACCAGCGCCGCGCCGACCAGCAACACCGGGCGCAGCGACTCGCTGGCCGCGACGACCGTGGTGATCGCCGCGAGGGTCGCGCGCTGCTGCGCGGTCTGCAAATGCAGGTCGTCGATCGCGTAGGACGTCAGGTTCAATTCGGGAAATACGACCAGGTCGACGCCCTGCGCGTCGGCATCGCGGGCAAGCGCGATCGTCGCCTCGGCATTGGCGGCGGTATCGCCCACCGACGCGCGCGGCGTTGCGGCGGCAACGCGGACGAGGCCGTGACTGTGGATCGCGTAAAACGGATGCGTGCTCATGGACGCGGTACTACCCCCCCGACCGCGCGTGCGCCACCTAGCAGCGTGAGGGCTGAGTTGGGAGGAAAGCGGACTGGCGGCTATTGAAGCATGGGTGGCCAAGAACAGACGTTGGCACGTTCCTCCGACCGGCTTAGCATTAGGAATGACAAGGTCCACAAACCTACCTCCGCGCAGTTTGGGCCTTGGTGGCGATGGTGACGAGATCGCCGTCATTGCGGAAGTGGAACGGCAGTTCGGAGTGAAGCTGGATTACGCCGCGTCGTCGCACTGGGTCACGGCTGGTGACGTTTACTCGGCACTCCAAAAGGCGTTGCCACTCGATTACGGAGCTTCGCAAAGTGCGTGGCCCAAGTTCGCAAGAGCTATTTCTCAAGAAACTGGCGTTGATGGCAACGCGGTCACGCCAGAAACCCTTCTGCTTGGTGAAGGGCGGTTCGATAGACGATTCGCGATCGGTATCGCCTGCGCAGTAGGAATTGCGCTCGCGGTGGCTCGCCATTGGTGGTCAGCGTAGATGAAGCGGCTTCGGTGGGCGATTTACGCGCTGGCGGCTATGCTCGGCATCGCTGGCGCGGCTTTGGGGCTGAGCAAAGGCATCACGCTCTTGATAATCGCACTCGTCGTAGTTCCGATCGAGCTGTCCTTGCGCGGCCGTCCAGACTGAACAAACGACCGCTCTGCGGATCGCGCAGTAGCGCTGTAAATGTCTGACTTTGGGCGTAAGCAGACCGGCTGCTTTCCTCATTGGCGGACGCTAGGGGAGATAAACAACCAGGTTTTCGAGAGACTCGACATGGCGATGACGCTGTACGGTATCCGCAACTGCGACACGATGAAGAAGGCGCGGACGTGGCTCGACGAGCACGGCGTGGCGTACGCGTTTCACGACTACAAGACGGCCGGCATCGACGCGGCGGACCTGCACGACTGGATCGCGCGGGTGGGGTGGGAGACGATGCTGGAGGATAGCGCGACGACGTCGAACTGCCCGTGGAAGGGCGTGGCCAGCTACAAGACGCTGGTCGTCGACGGGAAGCGCAATGTCGATGCGGTCTGGTATTATCCGGACCCGAAGTCCGCTGCGGCCGAGATCAAGGGCCGGTATGCGTTCTGGAAGGGCGTAACGGTGGGGTAGGCTTGCGCGAACTCGCACCTTCCGTCGTCCCGGCGAAGCTGATGTCCTCACGTTGGGCAAGCTGTGGGGCTCACTGTGCGAGATCCCGGCTTTCGCTCGGTGACGGTCCGGCGATATGCGCGCTGCATGACAGAATCCTCCCCCGGGCGGGGGAGGATCGACAGGTTTAGCTTATATCGCGCCCGAGAATGTATCGCACTGTGCTGGATCGCCGCTGTCCAGGCCGCGCTTTAGCCAGGCCTGTCGCTGCGCCGAAGTTCCATGCGTGAA
>JAYVRZ010000373.1:0-15514 GCA_043775965.1 Sphingomonas sp. | reverse complement strand
CCGCGCGGGCGGGGCTGCCCCGTGACGCCTGCATGCCTCCCGGCCCCTCCATGCCGCCCCCATCCCCGTCATCCCAGCGAAAGCTGGGATCTCCCCGTGTGACTCCCGTCGCGGCCCAAGGAGGAGATCCCAGCTTCCGCTGGGATGACGGGTAGGGGGAGCCGTCAGGACCTTATTTCGTCAGACCGCCTGTCCATCGATCCGCCCGCCCGTCAATCCGTCAGCCCGTGCAGCAGCAACAGCACGACAAACGCGAGCAATGCGGTAAACGCGAACGTCAGCAACGCCACCGTCCGCCACGCGGCCGAGCGCTTCCGCAGCGAATACGCCCCGCGCAATTGCGCGAACATGTGAACCGGCGGAACTACAATCGCCGCCAACTGCAGTGTCCCATCGGATACTCCGCCGACGTGACCCAGCATCAGCACGATCGTCAGCAGCATCATGAACGCCAGCGAATAGGTCACGAAGATCGCGTGATCGTACAAATGATGTTTGCGCCGCCACAGGAACAGCAGCGCCACGAACGGCACCGATAGCGGGATCAGCCCCCAGCTATATTTATACGCGCTGGTCTGCAGCTTGTAGATCATCAGTCCGGGATTGGTGTTGGCCTTGACGATGCCGTGATCGAGCCGCTCCCAGCCGGTCTTGAACCCGCCGAGATCGACGACCGTGCCGTAGGCGGCGCCGTCCTGCATATCCGCCGCAACGCCGAGTGCGCGAACGGTCGTGCGAAGGGCGCTTGCCTGCCGGTCGAGCTCGGCGATCGATTCGCCCGACTGGGTCGCCCCCGCCTTCACCGCGGCGGTCTTTTGCGCCTCGATCGTGTTGAGCGCGACGCGAGCCTTTGCCGCCTCGCGCGCATAATCCGACGTCTTCCCGGAACGCTTGTCCTGGATGAAGTCCTTCGTCATCTCGCCGCCGACCGCACCGATCGTCGCGAACATGAGGAAGACGGTGAACAGGAACAGCGCGAGGGGCGACACGAACCGCGCGCGCTCGCCATTGACGTAACGCCGCGTCAACGTGCCGGGGTGGAGGATGAGCATCGGCAGCGTCCGCCAGATCTTGCCCTCGAAGTGGAACACGCCGTGCGCGATCTCGTGCCCGATGCCGCCGAGCGATCGGTGGACATGCGCAGCCTGGCCACAGGCATGGCAATGCTCGCCGAGCAGTCGCGTCCCGCAGTTCAGGCACAGCGCGCCGCCATCGGCGTGGCTACCCGATGTCACCTCGTGCGCGATGCCCGCAGGTGGTTCGCCCGCACGTGGCTCGACCACGCGCCCGACGAGCGCTCCCGTGGCGATATCCGCCGCTACCCCGATGTCAGCTGTCATAGCGGTAGCGTAACGACTTCGTCGCGTTGGCGCGAGGGGGTATGCATGCTAACGCATCAGGATGGCCGACGCAGAAAATCCGACCGAATTGATCGCCCAGATGGGCCTTCGCGCGCGTGCCGCGTCGCTGATCCTGGCGACGATGGCACCGGCGGTTAAGGCTGCGGCGCTGACGATGGCGGCGGACGCGATCCGCGCCGCATCTCCGACGATCCTGGCGGCGAATGCCGACGATATGGCGCGCGCCGCAGCGTCGGGACTGTCTGGCGCGATGCTCGATCGGCTTCGGCTGGACGAGGGGCGGATAGCGGCGATGTCCGATGGCGTCGCCGCGGTCGGCGCGCTTGCCGACCCGGTCGGCCAGATGATCGACTCCAGCGAACGGCCCAACGGGCTGCGGCTCTCGCGTGTCCGTGTACCGATCGGCGTCATCGGCATCGTCTACGAGAGCCGGCCCAACGTCACTGCCGACGCTGCGGTGCTCTGCGTGATGTCGGGCAATGCCGCGATCCTGCGCGGTGGTTCGGAAGCCGCGAACAGCAACCGTGCGATCCATGTCGCGCTGGTCGCCGGGTTGAAAGCGGGCGGGATGCCCGGCGACGCGGTGCAGTTGGTGCCGACCACCGATCGCGCGGTGGTCGGCGCGATGCTCAAGGCCGACGGGCTCATCGACCTTATCATTCCCCGCGGCGGCAAGAGCCTCGTCGCGCGCGTCCAGGCCGAAGCCCGCGTGCCGGTGCTCGCGCATCTCGACGGCATCAACCACGTCTATGTCGACGCATCGGCCGACCCGGCAATGGCCGAGGCGGTGGTCGTCGACGCCAAGATGCGCCGTACCGGCGTCTGCGGATCGATGGAAACGCTGCTGATCGACCGCAACTATGCAGGCGCCGCCGCGCTGATCCGGCGTCTCGCGGCGACCGGGTGCGAAGTTCGCGGCGATGCAAAGGCGCGCGCGCTCGTCCCGGCAATCGCAGCCGCCGACGCAGCGGACTGGGACACCGAATATCTCGAAGCCATCGCCTCGGTCGCGATCGTCGACGGCATCGACGCGGCGGTGGCGCACATCGCCCGCCACGGCTCGCACCATACCGACGCGATCGTCGCGGAGGATGCAGCCATCGCCGAGCAGTTCCTGACGTCGGTCGACAGCGCGATCGTCCTGTGGAACGCCTCGACCCAGTTCGCCGACGGTGGCGAATTCGGCCTCGGCGCGGAGATCGGCATCGCCACCGGCCGCCTCCACGCCCGCGGCCCGGTCGCGCTCGAAGGCCTCACCACCTACAAATGGATCGGCCGCGGCACCGGCCAGGTGCGCGGTTGATTGTAGTGTTCAAGGGGCATATCCTCGACGAATGGCGACGGCTCAACCTTTGATTATCAATCTCGATGCGGAGTCGCTGGCCTCCCTGAAGGAGGCCGCAGCGTGGCGTGAGATGTCGATCGATGCGTATGTGAAGTCGGTCGTGGAGACTGCGACGCGGATGGATGTCGAGTTGGCGGCTTTCGTTCAGGAAGGCCTCGATGATATCGATGCCGGACGCGTCTACACGCAGGAACAGGTCGAAGCTTGGTTCGAGGCGCGTCACCGCGACATAGCGGCCGAGTGACGCGTACAATCTGGTCCGCCTCGGCACTTGCGGACCTGGGTGATATCGACCGCTATTTTCAGGATCATTCGCCCGACTTTGCGCGTAGGGTCGGCGCAAGTGCTATCGACTCCGCTCGGCTGTTGGCCGACAATCCTTATCTTGGGCCGGCGTTCGCGGGCGAAATCCGGAAGTGGTCCATCCGTGGCACGGAATACTTCATCCTCTATCGTCCCATTCCGGGCGGAATCGATATCATTCGCGTGATGCATGCGCGCCGCGAAACTCCATACCAATTATGAATTACGTTGGCATCCTCGGCGGGTCGTTCAATCCCGCGCATCGCGGCCATCGCGGTATCACCCTCTCGGCGATCGACGCGCTCGCGCTGGACGAGGCGTGGTGGCTGGTGTCGCCCGGTAACCCGCTCAAGGACGCGGCGAACGACATGGCGCCGCTCCCCGCACGCCTCGCCTCCGCCCGGCGGATGGCGCGCCGCGCGCCGATCCGCGCGACCGATATCGAGACGCGGCTCCACACCCGCTACACGCTCGACACGATCCGCAAGCTCAAGCGACGCTACCCGAAAATCCGGTTCATCTGGCTAATGGGCGCGGACAATCTCGCCGACTTTCACCGGTGGAAGAACTGGCGCCAGATCGCCCGCGAGGTTCCGATTGCGGTAATCGCGCGTCCGGGATATGACGGGCGCGCCCTCGCGGCCCCCGCGATGGGTTGGCTGCGGCGCTTCCAACGGCGCACAGACCATGCGAAGAGCTGGACGACGTGGAGATTGCCGGCCCTTGTGCTGTTGCGCTTCCGACCCGACCCGACCTCCGCAACCGGCCTGCGTGCCAAAAATCCCGACTGGGTTCAGCACGTCGCTGGGCCGCCCGACCGCTCCGGCACGTTGCCGGATTGATACCTTTACCCAGGAGCTGACTTGGCCACTTCCCCTACTGCCCCTCGCGCGACCGACCCCGAAGAGGTTGAGGCGCTGCATCGCCTGATCCTCGCGTCGCTCGACGACGACCAGGCGGTCGAGACCATCTCGATCCCGCTCGCGGGCAAGACCAGCATCGCCGACTACATGGTGATCGCCAGCGGTCGTTCGACCCGCCAGGTCGCCTCGATGGCGCAGAAGCTGGCCGAGCGGATCAAGGCCGAGTTCAAGCGTCCGGTGAAGATCGAAGGCCTGCCGACCGCGGACTGGGTGCTGATCGACGCGACCGACATCATCGTCCACCTGTTCCGCCCCGAAGTCCGCAGCTTCTACAATCTGGAGCGGATGTGGGCGTTCGGCGACGCGCCGACCCCACCGCCGGTGCCGACCTACACCGACGAAGACTAGGCGCAGAGGCGGCCCGAAAGCGGATCATGCTGCTGCACATCGTCGCACGCGGTCGGATCGGGCGCTCGCCCGAGGCTGACCTCGTCGACCGCTATCTGAAGCGGATCGTCTGGCCGACCAAGGTGACCGAACTGCCCGACACCGGCGGCAAGATCCCGCTGGTCGGCGAGCAGACCAAACGCATCCTGCTCGACGAGAAGGGCGAGACGCTGTCGTCGACGCAGTTCGCGCAAAAGCTCGAACGGTGGCGCGACGACGGCGTGCGCGAGGCGCGGTTCATGATCGGCGCGGCCGATGGCTTCGACGACGCGGCGCGCGACGAGGCCGACCTGCTGTTCTCGTTCGGCCGCGCGACCTGGCCGCATCTGCTCGCCCGCGCGATGCTCGCCGAGCAGCTGTTCCGCGCGACCAGTATCCTTGCCAACCACCCCTATCACCGCGAAGGGTGAGCCGCATGGCGAGGGGCGTAGTCTTGGCGGGTCTGCTGGCCATGGCGGCTGGCCTGACCGCGCAGACCGGCGCCCCTGAGATATCGCGCGAGCAGCAACGCCTGGTCGACGCCAAGCGAGGTGCCGCCATCGCCGCAAGCCGCGCCGCCAGGCTCGCCGCCGCGGCCGCCGAGGAACGCAATGCTGCCGACCGCGCGCGCCGCGAGGAACAGGCGCTCGCCGCTCGCGTCACCGCCGCCGAAGCGAACCTCGCCACCGCCAGCGCCCGCGTCGTCCTCGTCGAACGCCTGCTATCCGATCAACGCGCCAGGCTCGGCCGCGCGCAAGCCCCGGTCGCCCGCCTGCTCGCCGCGCTCGAATCGCTCGCCCGCCGCCCGACCATCGTCGCGGTCGCGCAACCCGGCTCGGTCGACGACCTCGTCCATGTCCGCGCGGTGCTCGGCAGCGCGTTGCCGGTCGTGCGCCAACGCACCGCAACCGTCCGCGCAGAACTCGCCGAAACGCATCGTCTTCAGGCCAGCGCGACGCTAGCCGCCAGGGCGCTAGCGGACGGCCGGACCCGACTCGAAACCGACCGTCTCGCGCTCGCCCGGCTGGAAGCGTCCCACCGCCAACGCAGCCAGAGGTTGGGCCGCGGTGCACTCGACGAATCCGACCGCGCGCTGGCCCTGGGCGAGCGCGCACGCGATCTCGTCGACGGGATGGCGCAAACCAGCGATGCAAAGGCCACCGCGGCGAGCCTGATCACGCTCGCCGGACCAAGTCCGCGTCCGCTCGCACCCGGCATCATTCCGCCACCGCGACCGAGCGGCGTGTACCGCTCACCGGTAGCAGGCAAGCTCGTCACCGGCTTCGACGAAGTGTCCGAGGCAGGGGTCCGGTCGCGCGGACTGACCTTCGCGACCGCACCGCGCGCGCGCGTCGTCGCGCCGGCGGCGGGAACGGTCCGCTACGCCCGCCGGTTTCGCGATTACGGCACGATCGTCATCATCGATCACGCCGATGGCTGGACCAGCCTCGTCACCGGCCTGGCCGCGACCACCGCGAGGCCGGGCGAGCGCGTCGCGATGGGCACGGCGATCGGCACGGCCGCAGCGGAAGACCCGCGCGTAACCGTCGAACTCCGCCGCCGCGGCCGTCCGGTCGATGCCGCCGCACTGATCGACTCGCCCTGATCGGCGTTCGTTGATGGGAGCAGCCCGATCGGCTAGTCAGACGCGGTTAAGCCCGACGCGGCTTTGCTACGCGCGCGCGATGCCGCTACGACTCGGCTAAGACCTATGTTTACGTCCCTAAGATACCGTCACTTCTCAGGTTTGCAGGACCATCGATGCCCCGTCCGATTCGTGCTCCGATCCTTACCGCAACTGCCATCGTCGGCGCGCTGACGCTGATCCCGCTCGCCACCTCCGCGATGGCCGCGGTCGACACCGACACCTACCGCGAGTTCGACCAGTTTCTCGACGTGTTCAACCGTGTGAAGGCGGAATATGTCGACAAGGTCGATGACAAGACGCTGATCAAGGGCGCGATCCAGGGCATGCTTGCCAGCCTCGACCCGCACTCCAGCTATGTCGACGCGCTCGACTACGAAAACCTCCGGATCATGACCGAAGGCAATTACGGCGGCCTCGGGCTCACGGTGCAGATGGAGGACGGCGCGATCAAGGTCGTCGCCCCGCAGGAAGACTCCCCCGCAGCCCGCGCCGGCGTGAAATCCGGCGACTACATCACGCATATCGACGGCAAGCTGATCTACGGCGATTCGCTCGACGAGGCGGTCGGCAAGATGCGCGGCAAGCCCGGCAGCAAGATCACGCTGGGCCTCGTCCGTCCGGGCCGCGACAAGCCGCTCGACGTGACGATGACGCGCGAGATCATCGTCCAGAAGCCGGTGAAGTGGGAAGTCCGCGGCGACGTCGGCTATATCAACATCAACACCTTCAGCGAAAACACCGGCGCCGACACCCGCGCGGCGATCATGAGCATCGACAAGTCGCTCGGCCATCGCCCGCTCGGCTACGTCGTCGACCTGCGCGAGAATGGCGGTGGGCTCCTGACCCAGGCGATCGCCGTCAGCGACGCGTTCCTCGATCACGGCGAGATCGTCAGCCAGCGCGGCCGCGAGAAGACCGATATCGAGCGCTATTACGCCAAGCCCGGCGACGACGCGCACGGCCTGCCGGTCGTCGTCCTCACCGATCCCGGCACCGCGTCCGCGTCCGAGATCGTCGCCGGCGCGCTGCAGGATCATCACCGCGCACTGATCATGGGCGAGCGCAGCTTCGGCAAGGGCTCGGTCCAGACCGTGCTCCAGCTCGGCCCCGAGACCGCGCTCCGCCTCACCACCGCGCGCTACTTCACGCCGTCCGGTCGATCGGTGCAGGAAGGCGGGATCGAGCCCGACATCAAGGTGCCGCAGCTCACCGATCCCGACTACAAGTCGCGCCCGGTGTTCCGCGAGGCCGATCTGCGCAAGCATTTGATCAACGAGGTGAAGGCCGACAACGCGGTGCTCGAGGAGGATACCAAGACCGATCCGCGCTTCTCGCAGACGCCCGACCAGTTGAAGAAGCAGGGCATCGACGACTTCCAGCTCTATTACGCGCTGAAGACCGTCGCACGCCTCGGCGGCGCGGCACAGGTCGCCGCCGCCACCAAGCCACGCCCGATCAAGCCCGACGCCGACGCAACCAAGGCCGGCGCCAAGTGAGCGTGCGTCGTGGCCTCGGCATGACCAAGAACGAGGAGATTGCGCGCACCATCGCGTTTCTCCTTCCCGCGGCCCTGCTGCTCGGCGCGCTCGGCTCGCAGTATCTCGGCGGGCTGTATCCGTGCGAGATGTGCCATTGGCAGCGCTGGCCGCATTATGCCGCAGTGCTCGTGGCGGGCGCGACGTTCTTCGTTCCCGGTCGCTCGCTGCGCGCTTCGCTGGTCATCATCGCGGCGCTGCTGATCGGGATCAGCGGCCTGATCGGCGTCGCCCATGCCGGCGTCGAATATCATTGGTGGAACGGCTTCACCGCCTGCACCACGACCGTCTCGATGGCGGGCACGACGGCCGCCGAACGGCTTGCCGCGATCATGAACGCACCGATGATCCGCTGCGATTCCGCCCAATGGAAGCTGTTCGGCATCTCGCTCGCCGGGTTCAACGCCCTCTTTTCGCTAGCCGGTGCGTTCACCATATTCGCATTGATGAGGAAGACGCGATGAGCTGGAAGCCGGGTGACGCCCAAGGTCGGGCCAAGCGCGCGACGAATTCGATGATCCGGGTCGACCAGGCCGGTGAATATGGCGCGATCCGTATCTATGCGGGCCAGTTGGCGGTGCTAGGCGATCGCCATCCGGCGGCGCGCTCGATCCATCACATGGCGCAGCAGGAGGAGCGGCATCGCGCGTTCTTCGACAGGATGATCGTCGAGCGCCGCGTGCGGCCGACCGTGCTGCAGCGGATCTGGAAAGTCGCCGGCTTCGCGCTCGGTGCCGTCACCGCGGCGATCAGCCCGCGAGCGGCGATGGCCTGCACCGCGGCGGTCGAAACCGAGATCGACAAGCATTACGAGGAACAGCTCGTTCAGCTTGGCGCCAGCGACCCCGAGCTATCGGCGGCGATCCTGGATTTCCAGGCGGAGGAACTCGAGCACAAGGCCACGGCGATCGCGGCGGGTGCGGAGGAAACGCCGGGCTATCCAGTGTTGAGCGCCGCGATCCGGCTTGGCTGCAAAGTGGCGATCGCGGCTGCCAAGCGGATTTAGACCGACCGGCACGGCCAAGGCCGAGCGACGATACCAAGCCGAACGAACGCGTGGGAGTGATGCGTATGAAGATGCTTTTTGCGGCGGCCTTGCTCGTCGCCGGACCCGCGGCCGCACAGACCGCCCAAGTGAACGCTACGCCGAACGCGGTGCCGAAGACGGGGGAAAACACGGGGCCCAACGCTGGCCCAACGCTGGCGCAACCGCCGGTACGATCGACTGCCGCGACACCGGCGTTGCCCGGCGCCACCGTCAAGCCCAAGCCGATCGTCGCGCCACCGCAGGTCTCGCGCAACGCGCCGATCAACGGCGTGCTGACATTGTTCGGCAACGAGCGCTGCCCGACCAACGCGAACGGCGAGGAGATCGTCGTCTGCGTCCGCCGCAGCGCGCAGGAGCAATACCGCGTCCCCAAGGAACTGCGCGAATTCGTCGTAACGCCCGAGAACGCCAGCTGGGCCACCAAGGCGCAGGGCACGATGGATGCCGGGTCAGGCGTGAATACGATTGGTAGCTGCTCTGCCGTCGGCGCCGGCGGCGCCACCGGCTGCTTCGGCCAAAGCGTCCGGGAGTCGCGCCTGGAAAACAAGACGCGCGCCGCGGATGTCCCCGTCCTTCCGTAATCTTTCGGGGCGCGTTCGGACCCGCACGATGATATCCCAGCGTTCGCTGGGATGACGGGCGGGGCTGTCGGCTTCCGGATCCGAGCGAAGTCCATACGCGGCGCGCTAAGGGCTTCAGAAGTACAGCGCGTATCATACCACGAGTTCGCGTAGCGGGCTTACCGGCGCCCGTGCCTACTACGTCACCCCAGCGAAAGCTGGGGTATCCCTCGATACGGACAATGCGTGCCACGCGCGCCGGCCCACGGCTCAGACGGTGCTCCCGGAGACCCTCAGTCTTTCCCCGACCGAAGTATCGCTCTAGCATCGACGCTGGGGCATACAGGGGCAAACCAAATGGCGCTGACACTCGGAAAACGAAAAACCCGACTCCGCCCCATCCGCGCAGACGGCTACGAGAAACTCCTCGCCTACGCCGCAATCCTTCTCCTCGCCGCCGTCCTGACCGCGCTGATCCGAGGCCGCCCGCATTGGCCCGAGGTCCCAGCCATCGTGTGGCTACACCTAGCCACCATCCTCGTCGCGCTGGCGCTCACCCCGGTCATGCTCCTGCGCAACCGCGGCGATCGTCCGCACCGCGCGATCGGCACGCTCTGGGTCGTCGCCATGCTCGCCACCGCGCTCGCCTCGTTCGGCATCCGCACGAGCGGCGGCGGGTTCGGGATCATCCACATCCTGTCGGTATGGACGCTGATCCAGGTGCCGATCATCTGGTGGTCCGCCCGCACGCACGACCTTACCCGCCACCGCAGCGCGGTCCGCGGCATGGTCACCGGCGCGCTGCTGATCGCGGGCGTCTTCACCTTCCCGTTCGGCCGCATGCTGGGGACATGGCTGTTCGCCTGACACTCCGGCGCCTGACTTCCCGACGCCTGCCTTGTCGACCGCTGCTGTCCTACAAGGATCGCACATGACATGATGCGCGCATGACGCTGCCGACCCCCTCAAGCGCGACCCTCCGCACCGCACGCCCCGGCATGTCGTCCGATGGGAAAGATAGCCCGCCAGCGTCTATACTTTCTATACTTCACTTTTGCGCAGCCTTTGGCCCGGTCCCACAAGATGCCGTTTTCAGGCAATTTTCACAGATCGGCGCACTTCGGCCCGCGGCCCGCCGATCGACGCGCCCCCCACCAGGAGAATCGTCATGACAGCCCCGTTGCGCATCGCCTTCCTGCTGTTCCCCAACGTCACGCAACTCGACCTGACGGGCCCCGCGCAGGTGCTGTCGCGGCTCGGCAACGCCCGGCTCGATCTCGTGTGGAAGACGCTCGATCCGGTGCCGACCGATGCCGGGTTCTCGATCCTGCCGACCGCGACCTTCGCCGACGTGCCGCGCGCCGACATCCTGTGCGTGCCCGGCGGCTTCGGCACCAACGACGTGATCGCCGACGACGTGGCGATGGCCTGGGTCCAGGCGATCGGCGCAGAGGCGACGTGGGTGACGAGCGTCTGCACCGGCTCGCTGATCCTCGGCGCGGCGGGGTTGCTCGACGGCTACCGCGCGGGATGCCACTGGGCACAGCGCGACATGCTGCCGCTGTTCGGCGCGATCCCGGTCGACGCGCGCACCGTGGTCGATCGCAACCGCGTGACCGGCGGCGGCGTCACCGCGGGGATCGACTTCGCGCTCACGCTGACTGCCATGATCCGCGGCGAGGCGCACGCGCGGGCGGTCCAGCTCGGTCTCGAATACGACTCCGCGCCCCCGTTCGACAGCGGCTCACCCGCCAGTGCGGGCCCCGAGATCGTCGCGACCTACCAGCGCCGCGCGCAATTGCTCGCGCCGACACGTGACGACGACCTCCGTGCGCTGGCAAAGCGTCGCGGCTACGCCCGAAATACTTAAGGGTGGCGTTTCAGACCACGCACCCGGTGCCAGATATAGAAGCCGACGACCGCGATCAGGACGATGCCGATCAGCAGGTCGGCGCTGTGGAACGCGGCCTTCACGCGTGGATCGCTGTCCCATTTGTCGCCGAGCTTCATGCCGACCCAGGCGAGCCCGAAGCACCACGGCCATGATCCGACGAAGGTATAGACATGGAACGGCACCAGTTTCATCCGCGCGACGCCGGCCGGGAACGCGATGAAAGAGCGGATGACGGGCAGGAGCCGCCCGATCAGCACCGCCATGCTGCCCCAGCGTGCAAAGAACCGGTCGGCCGCGTCGAGCTCGCCCGGTCCGATGAGCAGGTAGCGGCCCCAGCGCTCGGCCATCGGCCGGCCGCCACGCTTGCCGATCTCGTAGGCGACGATCGAGCCGAGGTTGCAGCCGATCGCGCCCGCGGTGGCGGCAAGATACAGGTCGAACCGCCCGGTCGAGACGAGGTAGCCGGCGAACGGCATGATGATCTCGGACGGCAGCGGGATGCACGCGCTCTCGATCGCCATGAGGACCGCGATACCGACATAGCCGCCGGACGAGATGACCCAGATCGTGAACGTCGCGAGGACGGCGAGAATCTTTTCGAACATGGGTCGGCGAAGTGCGCGAAGCGGGCGGCGAAGGGAAGAGACAATCGGAACCAGTCCGCCCGCCACGCGCTGATTGCGGCATGACAGATCTTACACTCAACGACGGCCGCACGATGCCCCAACTCGGTATGGGCACGTGGCAAATCCCCGACAGCCAGGCGGCGGGGATCGTCCGTAGCGGTCTCGATATCGGCTTCCGGCTGGTGGATACCGCCGCCGCCTATGACAACGAGCGCGGTGTCGGTGACGGATGCAAGGCCTCGGATGCGTTCCTCACGACCAAGCTGGCGAACACGCGTCATGGCGATGTCGCCGCGGCCATGGACGAAAGCCTGGCATTGCTCGGCGTCGAGGCGGTCGACCTGTACCTGATGCACTGGCCGGTGCCGAGCGAGGGCAAGTTCGTCGACGCGTGGAAAGCGATGATCGCACTGCGCGACGCCGGCCTCGCCAAGTCGATCGGCGTCTCGAACTTCCTGCCCGAACATATCAACGCGATCGTCGCCGCGACCGGCGTCACTCCCGCGGTCAACCAGATCGAACTCCACCCCAATTTCCAGCAATGCGAACAGCGCGCGTATCACGAGGCACACGGCATCGTGACGCAGAGTTGGAGCCCGCTCGGCCAAGGCAAGACGCTCTTGCAAGACGAGGCGATCGTCCGAATTGCCGACAAGCACGGTCGCAGCGCCGCGCAGGTAATCCTCGCCTGGCACCTCGCGAACGGCTTCTCGGTAATCCCAAAAGCATCGGACGCCGAACATCTAGCCGACAATTATGCCGCTCAGGACCTGACGCTGGACGACGAGGACATGGCGGCGATCGAGTTGCTCGACGATCCAGCCGGTCGCCTCGGCCCCGAACCAAACAGCATGTAACCCCGGCCGATCGGGCGGATCAGGCGATCCGCCCGCCCACCGTCCGCAGATCCTCGACGAACCGCGCATATTCCTCCGCCGCCTGCGCCGGATCCGGAAGCCGCAGCAGATAGCTCGGGTGCACCGTGATCCAGGCCTCGCCGCCATCCGGCAACTGCAACGCCCGCCCACGCTCCCGCCCGATCGTCATCACCTTGCCGAACAACGACCGCGCTGCCGTCGCGCCGAGTGCGACCGTCACCTTCGGCTTGATCAGCATCTGCTCCTGCTCGATCCACCAGCGGCAGGCATCGATTTCGCCGGCTCCCGGCTTGGCGTGGATCCGCCGCTTGCCGCGTTGCTCGAACTTGAAATGCTTCACCGCGTTGGTGACGTAGGCGCGCGAGCGATCGACGCCCGCCTCGGCCATCGCCTTGTCGAACATCTGGCCCGCCGGGCCGACGAACGGGCGCCCCGCAATGTCCTCTTGGTCGCCCGGCTGCTCGCCGACGAACATCAGGGGCGCATCGACCGGCCCTTCGCCAAACACGGTTTGCGTCGCCGGCTTGTAGAGCGGGCAGCGCGTGCAACCGGCGGCTTCGTCACGCAGCGCCTCCCACGCGATCAGGCTGTTGCCGCCGACCGTGTCGCGCGCCTTTGCAATCATCCCGCTCTCCCTTGCCTGCGCCGCTGCGAGAAGGCCGGGCACGAGCGCGGTCTCGGGCATGTTCTTCCAGTATTTCTTCGGCATTTCCTTCAGCATCGCGCCGATCTTGACGCGCGCCGGGTTGAAGATGCTGGCGTAGTAGGTCTTCCACACTTCCTCGGTGGGGTCGCCGTCGGGGGCGTCGGCCTTGCTCGCGCCGGGGCCTTCGCTGAGCGCCTTGCCGTCCCAGTGGATCGAGACCTCGGGCGTCAGGATCGACCAGCGCATGCTGGCGAAGCGGTTGACGAAGAACGCGGCGTTGGCGCGGACGATGTGGTGGTCCGGCTCGAACCACGCGACGAAGCGCGTGCCCCCATCTTCCTCGACCTCGCGGAAGCGGAGGAACGCGCGCATCTTGTGGACGTCGCGGCGGACGTCCTTGGCGATCCGGTCGAGCCGGCGGACGAGAGGATTGGCGCGGTCTTCGATCAGCTTGGGCTCGCGGCGGAGGCGGGCGAGCAGCGTGTAGAGCAGGGCGAACCGTTCGGGATCGCTGCCGAGGATCGCGCTGCGGGCCAGATCGAGGAACGCGCGAGGTACGGAGAACCCGCCGGCGGCGGGCGCTGGAGCGGGGTCGGCGGCGGTGGCGAAGAGGTCGGTCGGTTCGTCGCCGACTTGCCAGACCACGTCGTCGGGGGGCACGTCCTCGGCGATCAACCCACGAGCGGCGTCGCGCCAGCCGTCGAAGTCGTCCGGTTCGCTGAGCGTTACGACCCGCATGTCTTCGCCGGTATCACCCGAACATCTCCATCTGCTTGGCCTTGGGTGCGACGATCGGGCGCAGTTCGGCGCGGTCGGACAGGACGACGGGGCGCCAGTCCTCGGCGATGATGAACGGACGGATCTTGGCGACCGATACCGTCAGCCGGGCGACGTCGGCGAGGTGGAGACGGCGCCAGCGACGGCTCGTGAGGATGCCGTTGACCGCCTTTACGCCCAGCCCCGGAACACGGAGCAGCATTTCGCGGGGAGCACGGTTCACATCGACCGGAAACGAACCGCGAAACTTCAACGCCCAGGCAAGCTTCGGATCGATGTCCAGTGGCAGCATGCCGGTCGCATCGTCGGCAGCCGCTACCACCTCGTGCGGCTGGAACTCGTAGAAGCGCATCAGCCAGTCGGACTGGTACAGCCGGTGCTCGCGCATCAGCGGCGGGCGTTGCAGCGGCAGGACCGCGCTCGCATCGGGAATCGGGCTGAATGCGGAATAGTACACGCGGCGCAGGCCGAACCGGTCGTACAGCGTCGACGCTTTCCGCACGATATCGCCGTCGGTCGCAGCGTCCGCGCCGACGATCATCTGCGTCGACTGGCCGGCGGGGGCGAACTTGGGCGCAGACTTGTATTTCGCCTTGGCGTCCTTGCCGTCGATGATCGAGGCCTTCACTTCGGCCATCGCGGTTTCGATGCGGACGCCGTCCTTCTCAGGCGCTAGCCGCTTCAACCCGTTCGCGGTCGGCAGTTCTACGTTGATCGAGACGCGGTCGGCGTAGAGCCCGGCCTGGTGGACGAGTTCGGGATCGGCATCGGGGATCGTCTTGAGGTGGATGTAACCGCGGAAATGATGATCCTCGCGCAACGATCGCGCGACCTCGACCATCTGCTCCATCGTATAGTTCGACGAGGCGATGATGCCCGACGAGAGGAACAGCCCCTCGATATAATTCCGCTTGTAGAAGGCGATGGTGAGATCGACGACTTCCTTCGCCGTGAAGCGCGCCCGGCGGACGTTCGAGCTCTTGCGGTTGATGCAGTAATGGCAGTCGAAGATGCAGCTGTTGGTCAGCAGGATCTTCAGCAGCGAGATTGCATTCGCGCCGGGTTGCTCAATGACGTTTGCTTGGTTATCGTTCATCGGTGCTCTCGTTGCTGCCAGCGTACTTAGTGAGCATGGCATATCAAATCCATAGCTCGCTCAGGTTGTGAATCCCGTGAGCACGTTCCGTCCGGATTGAATATATCAAAAGCGTGGGCGGCTCGACCAGGGCGCGATCCGCGATGCCTCCTGGCTCGCCATCATCGGTGCCGTGCGGGCCCACGACTTTGCCGGTTCGCACCCCTCGTCCAGCGAGGCGAGGGGTGGGGAGTTGGAAGTCAAATAAGCCTCTAGCCCTCATCAATCAAGCGCCACCAGCTATCAAAATAAAAGCGTTTGAGGGACGTGAAGCCTGGATGGTTAGCCGATCGAGGTGCGAGACGGATGGCGCTGCTCCGGTGGCATCCCTTCCTTGAAGGATGCCATCAGTTGGGTGCGAAGTGCCGGGCTGTCTTCATGCTTGTGAATTTGCACGGCATGCTGAACCGCCGCCTCCAAAAGCTCCTTGTCCGAATCCGCGCTGATCGCGACCGAACAACTCATCTCG